>JALHPH010000072.1 GCA_022842565.1 Fimbriimonadaceae bacterium | reverse complement strand
TATTTGCACTCATGCCGTCTCCTAGCTCCTTTCCGCCCGACTGCCTGACCAAGGCGCTGGATGCGGTCGTGATGCAAAACTCCAGCATCGACCGTCAGGAAATCGCCATCAGCCTGAGCGAGATTGATGAAACCGGGACCGTCCGCGCGATCCACCACAACCCCGATAAAACCTTCCTGACCGCCAGCGTCATCAAGCTCTTTTGGCTCGCCTTCGCCGGACACCACTTGGAGCAAACCAAGACCGAGCCCAGCGAGGAGTTTCAGCGTGCGGCCAGCGACATGATCCGCATCAGCAGCAACGACGCGACCGGCTACATCGTGAACGCGACCACCGGAGCGCACCCGGGTCCCGAGTTACCACCCGATGACTACAGAGCCTGGCTCGAAAAGCGCCAAGCCGCCAACCGATGGTTCGCGGGCCTGGGCTACACCGGGCTGAATGTGCTTCACCGAACCTACAACGAGGGCAGCTACGGCGTGGAGCGGCAGGCGATGGGGAAGGACCTAGAGCATCGAAACCGCATTCACTCAGCGGGCACAGTACGCCTGATGACTGAGATCATGCTGGGCCGGATCGTCAAGCCGCAGCGCTGCAATTGGATGCAAGCGCTGCTGAAGCGCGCCAACCCCGCCGACGACCCCGAAGCCGACTCGCAAGCTAAAAACTTCATCGGCGGTGCTCTACCAAAGGGCGCGCAGCTATGGAGCAAAGCCGGTTGGACCAGCACCAATCGGCATGATGTAGCGTGCTTCACCCTCCCCGGCAAGGGGCGTTTTGTGCTGTGCATTCTCACCAGTTACGGCAACCGCGAGACCATCGTGACCGATATCGCGCGTGCTGTGATAGCCGAAATCACCGATTAGTGGCCAGGAAATCGCGCAACCAAGCCTCGGTTTCGGCGGGTTTTCGGTGGACAATGATGGTGCCTGCGGGCCGCTCTTTGGCCCATTGCCGAATCCGTTGGCGCTTGCTCCCGAACGATTTGAACTGCCAAATCACGATTGAATCCCAAGAATACAGCTTGCGGAACGACTCCGTGTTGCCGTTGCAGCAAGGCTCCTTGGTGATCGCCCGGCTGAGCGAGCGAGCCACCAGCCGCCCCAACACAAACCACTGCGGATAATCGAGCGCCACCACCAAATCGGCCCTTTCCAAGGTGGACGCGACCGCCCAGCCGTAAGCGCTGTCCAGCACCCATTCAGGACTGGCGATCGCCTCGGCCATCAGTGCCTCTTGCTCTGCCTTCGGGCGCTGAACCCAGCCGGGCATCCACATCATGTCGTCCACCAGGAAAAGCGGGAGCCCCAGGCCAGTAGCGATGCGCTTGGCCAGCGTGGTTTTGCCCGATCCGGTGACTCCATAAACAAGGATGCGCATGCGTCGCGAAATGATGCCCGATTCGCTAGGATTGACGCAAGAGATCGCGGTCGCGGACACCGAGCAGATAGAGCACCGCCTCGAGTCCCAGCACCGAAAGCGCGTGGTCTGCTTGCTCTCTCACAATGGGTTTCGCGCGGAATGCAATGCCGAGCCCGGCAGCCTGAATCATGGGCAAGTCATTGGCACCGTCGCCGATCGCAACCGTCTGCTGCTTCGAAATCCCGAGCTGATCTGCAAGCCGCGCCAATTGCGCGGCTTTTGCCTGACCGTCCACGATCTCGCCCACCACGCGCCCGGTCAAAACTCCGTCCTCAACCTCCAGCTCGTTGGCGAAAACGTGGTCTATCCCCAATGTATGTTGAAGTTTTCGACCAAAAGGTACAAAACCTCCAGAGCAAATGGCAAGCGAAAACCCAAGCTTCTTCAACGTCGCGGTCAGCTTGTGGGCACCTTCCATAAGCGGTAGGTTTGCGACTAAATCTTCTACAGAAGACCAATGAAGGCCCTTCAGCATCGCCAGCCGCTCTCGAAAACTGGACTTGAAGTCGAGCTCGCCCTGCATGGCGCGCTCCGTGATGGCGGCCACGGCTTCGTAGGTCCCAGCACGGCGCGCCAGTTCATCGATGACTTCGCATTCGATGAGGGTGGAGTCCATGTCGAAGACCACCAGCCGGCGATTTCGGCGGTACATGTCATCCGCTTGGATCGCGAGGTCGCAGTCAAACTGCCGCGTGACCTGCATCAGCTTCTCTCGAAGCTCATCGGGCGTTTTGGGTGATCCCAGGACGCTGAACTCAAGACACGAGTTTTGTTGAGAAGATCCTAGCGAGACCCGGCGCGAAAGGCGAGAAATCTTCTCGATGTTGAGCCCCTGAGCAAGCATCACCTCTGTGATGCGGACCAGAACCCCGGCGTGAATCTCTTTCGCCAGGACCGTAATCACGTTTCGCTCTTGCACCTGGACGCCTACCCAAGCCTCGTACTCATCCTCCGAAACGGGCGTAAACCGAATCGAAAGGCCGAGTTCGTGCGCTTTGTAAAGAAGCTCCTTGAGCGGCGCAAAGGTAGCTTGTTCGCCCTCTAGCTGCAAGAGCATGCCCAGCGACAGGTGATCGTGGATCACGGCCTGACCAAGGTCCAGAACGCGGACCTCGTGCTTTGCCAGAATGCTCATGAGCGCATGCGAGAGCCCCGGCCGGTCTGTTCCGACGACGTTCACTAACAGAATTTCGGCCATGGAACCGCCTGTGTACCTCAAACCCGTGCCACACTAAGGCTAAGCCTACGGGGTTCTGGGCTTGATCTTGCCAGCTTTCAGCCAGCTCAAGCGGATCTTTTGCTGGACCATGATGTCGCCGCCCTCGTCGCGGATCTGCAGGCGGATGAGCGGGTCCTCTTGCTTCCAGTCGAACTCGATGGCACCGAAGTTCTGCCCGGTGTTCAGGCCACCAACACGCCAGCGGTTTTCTTCCACCATTCGCCAATCCCTGGAGCTGCGGTTGATGGCGCTCGCTGTCAGGTCATAAAGCGGATAGCCGACGCCGGCGTCCAGCATGGAGAGTTCGGCCAGGTGCCGGTCACCGCTCAAGAAGATGACGCCGTTCGCTTCGGTTTCCTTGATCGTGTCAAACAGCTTTTGGCGCTCCAGCGGAAGGTTCGCCCACTTCTCAAAGCGGTGTTGCTCCGAGATCACCTGGATGCTACTCATGATGAGCCGAACTTCGGCGGGGCGCTTCAGCTCTTGGCGAAGCCACTGCCACTGAGCGTCGCCGAGCATCGTCTTGGCCGGGTCTGTGTCGGGCAGATATCCCCGCGGGGCCTCCGTCTGCCTCGTTAACGATGACCGGAAGAAGCGGGTATCCAGAATGATGATTTGAACTCGCTGGCCCTCAGGTCCCAGCATCGTCGAATCGTAGATTCCGCCGCGGCTGTGGCGGCCCGAGCTGGCTGGCACCTTCCAGAACTTATTGAACGCCTTCTGAGCCTCCTCCTTGCGCGGATACTCGACGCCCGAGTCGTTGAGCCCGTAGTCGTGGTCATCCCACGTCGCGAAGATCGGCTTGGTCGCGTAGAGCTTCTTGAACTCGGCGTCCTCCAGCATCCGGGCGTACTCTTTATCGAAATCGCCCGAGGACTCGTTTGTGTCGAAGTACATGTTGTCGCCCAGGAAGAGGAACGCATCTGGGTTATAGCGGTTGATGGTCGCCCAGGCTGGCGCGGGTTCGCCCTGCTTGTAACACGAACCAGCGGCAAGGCGCGTGACGGCAGCCGGCTGCGAAACCAAAAAGAGGGCGAGAGGAAGGGCGCTGATCATCTTAACAATCATCCTACCCAGGCATTAACACTGCGTTATGAACCCAATTCAGCCGAGGATAAAAGTATGGAGAAGCGACCAGAACCGTCGGTTTGGGCCTCGGCTCTCATCACGAGCGTTATCGTGTTGGTAGTCATGTTCGTCAGCACGCCGCGCCCGGCGAGCCCGCGCAATCCGACCGTAGCCATTCACCGTTAAAGGATGCCTTTGATTGGGAGGACCGTCAGCTCATCCAGCGATTGCTGCGGATGCTGATGGATGATCCCCAATACTGTTGCCGCAAGCCCCTCCACGGTCATCATGTCGCTCGGGTCGGGCTGCCATGTGGCTCCTTCCCACACCGGCGTCATGGTTGCGCCTGGCAGGATATTGGTGACCCGAATCCCTTTTGAGCGGACCTCTTGACGAAGGACCTTGAAGAACTGATGTGCGCCCGCCTTGGCGGCCGAATAAGCCGCCGCGCCCGGGAGCACCGCCTGCGCGGCGATGCTGAGAATATTGATGATCATCGAACCTGGTCCCAATTGTGGGAGTAGAGCGTGCGTGACCGAGATGGTGCCCAGGAGGTTGGTGGTCAACTGCCGCTCGATCGCTTCCCAGGGCTGGTCTAGGACCTCGCCAAACACCGCGCTCCCGGCGTTGTTGACCAGCACGGTTGGCGAGCCTGGGGTTTGCTCGATTAGGTTTGCGAGTTCTAATGCATCCGAGTGGCTCGTGAGGTCCAACCGGATCGCCGTCGCACTGAGGGCGCCGTGCGCACGGCATTCTTCTGCAACTTCGTTCAGCATCTCTAGCCGCCTCGCCGCCAAAACCAAGTGCGAGCCATCCTTCGCGCAGGCGTGGGCTACGGCTCTGCCGATCCCGCTGCTCGCCCCAGTGATGACAATCCTCAAGCCTGGACCTCAAAGATATTGCGGGCGGTCTCGTGCAGCCGGACCCTGACCAGTTTCCCAGGTACCTGGCCACGAAGGCTCTCGAAGATGGTCTGTGCAACGACCTCACTCGTGGTGTTCTTCCCCTCGAACTCTGGCAAGTCTAAGTTTAGGTTTTTGTGGTCATACCTATCTACAATGGACCGCGAAACCACTTGGTCCAAAGTATCGAGATCCACCATCATGCCGGTTTCTGGCGCGATGTCTCCGGTCACCGTCACTTCTAAAAGATAGTTGTGTCCGTGACCATTTATGTTATTACATTTGCCAAAAAGGTCAATATTTTCCGAAAGGCTCAGACTCGGGGCGTCCAGGCGGTGCGAGGCAGCAAATTCGTACATGCGCGTCAGAGTAATCATGGCGGGGTCGTGGTTCCATTCTCCCCAAAGCAGGGGGTGTTCTTCAAGCCGCAGCCCCACCAGCCGCGCTTCGGGCGGCATGATCGGGCCGAGCAGTTCGGCGAAATAGAGCAGCAGGTTTTCGATGGTGGGTGCGCGTTCGGCAAACGCGGGCACCTCATCGTTGATAGACTTCAGGTGAAAGGGCGCAAGAACGTGCTCTTTCAAGCGATCATCGATGCGCTTGATGTTGATTACCATGCCGTTTTCGGGCGAGATGAAGCCCTCGGTGGTGACGTCGAGAACGTAGTTGTGACCGTGGTTAAAGGGTGACGCGATGGGACCGTACAGCGCCTTGTTCTCCGGCGCAGATAGCGATGCGTTCCAGTAGCGATGCCCGGCGCTAAAGGTCACGCGGCGAGTGAGGCGAACGGGGTTACTCATCGGTCCTCTTTGTTGTACGGAATGGCGAGCGCACTTGGTGCAAGCGTCCCCTTGCCGACTGCCGCCAAAACCACCAGAGCCACGCCATAGGGAAGCGCCAGCAGGACCTGGGCAGGCACCTGAACCCCGCGCGCTTGAAGCAAAAACTGAAGTCCCTCCAACGCGCCAATGAGCAGGCTCGCGGCATAAACCGCCCATGGCTTCCACCTCCCAAAAGTCACCATCGCGATGGCGACAAAGCCGTAGCCCTTTGTCATTTCCTCAGCGAAAGAGCCGGCGGCGCTCACCACCATGCAGGCGCCTGCCGCGCCGCCGCATGCTCCTCCGACCGCTACCGCAATGCGCCGAATACGGCTAACCGAGAATCCTGCAGCCTCCGTAGCACGGGGATATTCGCCGGTCGCCCGAACCACCAGCCCCAGCCTCGAGCGACTCAAAATGAACCCAAACAAAGGCACCAGCAGGAGCCCGAGCACCACGGCCGGGTCAACTGGGCCAAACCTTGGCAGCATCGGAAGACTGAGCAACGAGCCGCTCGCCCCATATTGCGCTCGGAAGAGAGTGCTGGTGCACCCCAGTAAAGCGAGGTTCAATGCCGTCCCGACAACCACTTGATCAAGGGCAAGATCGAGCGTGAAAGCACTCTGAGCCAGCGCCAAAACGAGCCCGACAACCACGCCAGCGAGCATCCCTAGCCAAGGGTTTCCGGTCGTCGCTGTCACGACGGTCGCCGCATATGCACCGCTCAGCATCATCCCCTCTAGACCGATGTTGATGACTCCGCTCTTCTGGCTGATCGTCTCACCTAGAGCGGCCAAGGCAAGCGGGGTCGCGTAGATGAGGATGTCGTTCATACGGCCTCCGTTTGAAGCCACCGCTTGCGCTGGTCAATCGCTTGCAATGCCAGATAAGCCAGCACCGCCACACCCTGGATCACGAAGATGAGCCGGTCGCCACCGGGCGTCACGCGGGCCATATTCTGCGACCCCGCAAAGAGCACCCCAAACACGAGCGAACTGCCCACCACGCCGAGCGGGTGCAGCATGCCCAAGAGGGCCACCGGGATGGCGAGGAAGCCCCATTGCTGATCGAATCCTGCATCAAGCCGCCCCGAAATGCCAGCCAACTCCACTCCACCAGCAAGGCCGCAGAGCGCCCCGCTGATCATCATGGCCCGTGCCTGAATCCTCTCCGTCGGAATCAGCGCGGCTCGGGCGGCTCTGGGGTTCGCGCCGACCAGCCGCGTTTGGTACCCGCCTCGGCGATAGCTGAGCCATATCCAGACGATCACCGCCATGAGCAGCGCCAGGAACACCCCGATGTGCAGATCGGTCTGGCGGTTGAATCGAGTGAGCATGGCCGCTTCGGGCAGGGCGGCTGATTGCGGGAGTCCACCCACCGGATCGCGCAACGGCCCCCTCACCAAACCGTCTAGGCACTGCAAAGCAATGAAATTGAGCAGAATGGTGCTGATGACCACTTGGACTCCGCGTCGTATCTGGAGCCAAGCGGCTAGGTAAGCATAGAGGCCTCCGCCCACCGCCGAGCCCACCAATACCATCACGGTCACGAACCCGGCCGGGGCACCCTTTGCCAGAATGGCAAACGTCATGGCCAGCAGTCCACCCATCACAAACTGCCCCTCTCCGCCGATGTTGAACATGCCCGCCCTCCAGGCGATCAAGACCCCCAGTCCGGTGAGCAACAGAGGGGTCATCTTGACCAGCGTGCGGGCCTGCCCGGCTTCGGTCGCGAGGGCGCCTTCTGCGATGCGCTGGAAACTCAGCCCCACCGGCGCGCCGAAGGCAACAAACACCAGCGCCAGAAGCACGAAAAAACCCACGCCGTACAGCGCGAATCGGCCAGCCGATTTCATGGAGCCATCCCCGCCAACGCCGAGGCATCCTCATAGAGCCGCCCGTCGCTCAGGAAGAGCACGCGGTCGGCGATGGCGGCCAGTTCGTCGCGGTCGGTGGAAATCAGCGCGACGGCGGCCCCTGCGTCTGCCGCCTGCCGCAGGGAATCCAGAACGAACTGGGTGGCGTGAAAATCAAGTCCGCGGGTCGGGTTCACGCAAACGATGAACTCCGGTTTGGAGCTGAGAATTCGGCTTACCACTAGCTTTTGTTGATTGCCCCCGCTCAGGCTGCTCGCCGGGTCACTCAGCGCGCCGATCTTGATGCGATAC
>JALHPH010000071.1 GCA_022842565.1 Fimbriimonadaceae bacterium | reverse complement strand
GGCTTGCGGCTATCGCGCCCAATGCCGTCTCCCGGCGCCGACTCCATGCCGGGGCGATTCCCTATTTGTTTCTTAAACTCCGCTTCCGCCTTTTCTAGTGCCGCAAGAAATGCCGGCGGGAAACTGGCGAGCGGGATGGCTGGTTTCGTCGGGTCCACCCTGGTTGCCCGAAGATAGTGTTGCGCGCCAACGCCGCGGCCAGCCAACACCTGAATCGCGAGAATTTCGGATTGACCCACGCGATACACCGTCGGAAGGGTCAGCATGGCATCAATGGCGTCCTGGCCCGCTTCGCGAGCGGCCTCAATACTGAACTTGATAGGCGCGATGGCGCGAGGCGAAAGTGGGCCCAGAAATGCTAGAAATCCTGTCGAGTCACCAGGCTCCGCAACGATCTCCTTCATCAGCAGACCATTTAGTGCAAACTGGGAAAACTGTGCGTCCGTGAACTCAAGCACATCCATCGCACGCGGGCTTCCCTCCACCGTTCTGCTTCCGCTCATTCCGCCGAACGTAAACGGATTGGCCATTTCTGAAGCCTCCAAGCTTGGCTCAGGGAGGTTATTGATGATGGTCTGCGACATGAGCTCGACGAATCGATGCCGGTCGCGCGGAAGCCGGAAGACCGGGATTGATCCACCCTGTTTTAGCGCTTCGCGGTCGGGAGGAGAAAGCAGATGATACATCCGGAAGGCGTGCATTTGGCCGGACTCACCCGGCATGATCATCATGCCGATGCCGGATTTGAACACTAGTACCGAATAGAGTTGGAACATGGATTCGCTGAGTTCTGGGTAGGTCGCTGCGAATTCGCCCCACTGCTCCAGCGTGTGGCCGCCTTGCTGCTTACCAAGGTCTATCATGGTTTGCAGCGCTTTTCGGTCAAGCCGAGTTTGGGTGAACAGGGATTTATCAACCGGCTCCGCCATCACAAAAGTGCCGTCGGCGCTCACCTGTAGGCGGCCGGCTTGCTCCAGTTGACGCATCGCACTTCCCCGTCGCAACACGCCTTCGGCGTTGTTCATGATGTACTGAATCGTTGAATCGGTCAGCACGGCGAGGATGTTCTCTTTCTTTTGGTCCTTCGCGACTTCAATCATGATTTCAGCCGGGACTGTCGAAAGTGGGTCGTTTTCGAGTGGGTTCATCATGAACCGGAATGCTTCAGTAAAACCCTCTTTGGCCGGAGGAATGCCACCGGACATTTGGCCCGCCACTCGGATGAGCGCCGTCACCGAATCGGGAGGAGTGAAAACTTTTTCTGGCTCGTTGAGCTTGATGGACGTGGATGGCGTCGCTTCATCTTCGGAGATGTCGCCGAAGAACATGCCTGATTGTCCTAAAGTCGATTGAGAGGTCGTCACTGATTCCGGCTGCTCAATGAATCGAGTCACTGAATACTGGTAGGGCGAAGTCCTTGTGATGGAGACCGAGATTCTGTTGACCCGCTGGTATTCAGAGTCTTCGAATCGGGCCGCGGCCTGAGCGGCCCGATTGAAGTTTTCAATAGCAGGGATCAGCGCCGCCAAGCCCTTTCGTTGTCGCCCTCTTGGCGCAGTCGAAAGTGAAATCCGGTCATGAAGCCCCATTCCATAAATGTCGAGTGATTGCACGGCTTCAGCAAAAACAGTCTCGATTTTTTGCCATGCCTTGGATGCATTCGCAATTTCCGGTGGCACTGGGGCTGGCTGCTCGACAGCTACGTCAGGATCGTCCGCTATCGGAGCAGAAACGGTCTCCCCGGCATCACCAGATTGCCCTCGCTGATGGCGTTCTTTGACGCTCTTTCGAACGGTTTCGCGATCGGCCTTCTCGAACGCAGCTTGCTGCTCGGCCGTGCGGTCCAGCCGCAGGGCGCCCGAATCGGTCCGCGTCCAGGTGCCGCCCAGAATCTTGGCGAGCCGGGCATGGATCTCTTCGGAGTCCACGGCTTTGACGCGCATCTGCACGATTTCCCGCCTAAAGAGGGGCGCCACTTCGTACTTTTCACCCGACTGGCTCGCAATCTGGTCGAGCAGAACAGGCAGCAAGACCCCTCGGTTCTCGTAACTCACCGGCGCAGCGATTGCTCCTGCCGTCGCACAAAGCCCTGCAAGAATGACCAGTCGTTTCATGGTTAGTTGTAAGGACGCAACGACCGGAGCAGCCGTTGCGTTCCGGTTATCTGACAACGATATTGACGAGTTTGCCAGGCACCACGATGACGCGGACGATCTCCTTGCCTTCGAGGTGCTGAAGCGCTTTGGGAGCGACGCGGCCCGCTTGCTCCATCTCCTCTTTGGTCACCTGGGCAGGCAGCCGCACGGTGTCGCGCAGTTTGCCATTGACCTGAATGGCGATCTCAATTTCGTCATCTTTGGCGAGCTCAGGATCGAAAGTGGGCCAGGCTGCTTCGTAGGAGAAGCCTTCCTTGCCCAATGAACTCCAAAGCTCATCAGCCGAGTGCGGAGCCAGCGGGGCCATCAGCAAGATCAGCGACTGCATCGCCTCGCTCATGGCTGCGGCTTCCTCGTCGGTCGGCGCCGACCAATCCCCCTTCAACGCGTCGTTCAGGTTGTTGAGGTAGATCATCAGCGTGGAAACAGCGGTGTTGAACGCGAACCGCTCCACGTCGTCGCTCACCCGTTGAATCGTCTGGTGCGTCAAGCGCCGCAGGGTTGCGGCGCGACCAGCAGGAGCTGCGAACGCGAGCGTGCTCTGCCAGTTCGGATTCCAGAACCGCTCAGTCGTCGCGATGAACTTGAACACCCGGCTGAGGAACCGCACTGCGCCCGCCATGCCATCATTGGACCACTGCACGTCGGCATCGAACGGCGCGACAAAGAGCTCATAGATGCGCAGCGCGTCCGCGCCGTATTGCTCGACGGCCTCGTCCGGGGTGACCACGTTCCCTTTGCTTTTGCTCATGCGAGCCCATCGCCATTGAAGGTCCTCGGCAGGCAGGGTGGCGGCTTCCTCGAAGCTGATGAGGATGCCATCCTCGCCGACGCCCAAGATCTCGCCCTCGCGGGCGGCGCGATAGGGAGTCATGGCGAGCACCTGGCCCTGGTTTTGCAGACGCTGGAACGGCTCCTTCACCGGGCTGAGACCGAGGTCGAACAGCACCTTGGTCCAGAACCGAGCGTAGAGCAAGTGCATGACCGCGTGCTCCGCTCCGCCCACGTAAGTGTCCACGGGCATCCAATATGTGGCCTTCTCTGGGTCCCACGCGGCCTCGTCGTTGTGCGGATCGCAGAAGCGGAAAAAGTACCAGGATGAACAGGCGAAGCCGCCCATGGTGTCGGTTTCGCGGCTGCCGAGCGTGCCATCGGCGGTGGTCACACGAACAAACTCATCGATCCGCGCCAGCGGGCTGCTGCCATCATCGGTCGGCTCGTAGCTTTCCACGTCGGGCAGCAGGACCGGGAGAGCATCATCGGAGACAGCCTCGATATCGCCATCCTGATCGTGAACAATCGGGATGGGACAGCCCCAGTAGCGCTGCCGCGAGATCAGCCAGTCGCGCAAGCGGTACTGCACTTTACGCTCGCCGATGCCGTTGCTTTCGATCCAGGCCGACATCTGCTGAGTTGCCTCGGCGTACGCCAATCCGGTGAATTCTCCGCTGTTGATGAGGATCCCGTCTTTTGAACTGAATACCTCGGGAAATCGCTTTGGATCTTGTAAGTAGCCCGCCAGAACTTGGTCCGGTGACTCGCCCCTTTTGGCAGCCCAGTTTGAAAGCCATGCAGCTTCCGGTTCGAAAACTGGAATCACCGGCAGTCCGAACTGAACGGCGAAGTCGAAATCGCGCTGGTCGTGCGCTGGGACCGCCATGATGGCTCCGGTACCGTAGCCCATCAGCACATAGTCGGCAACGAAGATCGGCACGCGCTGACCATTGGCTGGATTGATCGCATAGAGGCCCGTGTGCACGCCGGTTTTTTCGCGACCCTCCGCTTGGCGGTCGAGGTCGCTGAGTCCGGCCGTGCGCACTTGGTAGGCTTGAAACGCCGCTTGTTGTTCGGCGGGCGCGTGCGGCATGAGCCTGGCCAGCAAGGGATGCTCGGGAGCGAGCACGCAAAAAGTCACGCCGAATAGCGTGTCGATGCGGGTGGTAAAGACCTCGAAGCTCGGTTCGCTTGCTTTGATTTCGAAGCCATCCTCATCGGGTCCGGCGGCCGCAAGATCGACGCGCATTCTGAACTGAACACCCTCGCTACGACCGATCCAGTTTCGTTGCTGGTTCTTGATGCCCTCTGGCCAGTCGAGGTCGTCGAGGTCATCGATCAGGCGCTGCGCATAGTCAGTGATCTTGAAGTACCACTGAGGGATGATCTTCTTCTCGACCAGCGCGCCGCTGCGCTCGGCCCGTCCGCCAATGATCTCTTCATTCGCGAGCACCGTCTTGTCGACCGGATCCCAATTCACCGCCGACGCTTTGCGGTAAGCCAAGCCCTTCTCGAACAACTTCTTGAAAATCCACTGGGTCCACTTGTAATAGCGGGGATCGCTGCTATAGAAGCTCCGCGACCAGTCGTAGCCGTTCCCAATAAGCTCCAATTGCCGCTGGTAGGTTGCGCCGTATTCCTCGACCATGGGCTGCGGGTGGCGCTGACGTTTGATCGCTTCGTTTTCGGCCGGGAGTCCGAAGGCGTCAAACCCCATCGGGTGCAACACATTGCAACCCTGCATGAACTTCATGCGGCAGACCACGTCGCTCGGGATGTAGTTGCGGCAGTGCCCAACGCTGAGGCCCGCACCGCTGGGGTACGGGAAGAAGTCGAGCCCATAGAATTTTGGTCGACCGGGTTCCTCGCGGGTTCGAAAGAGATCGGCTTCTTTCCATCGTGCGCGCCATTTGGCTTCAAACTCAGCGGGGGCGTACTGTTCCAGCATGAAGCTGAGTTGTACCCGGGAGTGGCGAGGTTAGGCCTTTGTGGCGATGCCCGAGATGTGCGGCGTCACGAACGGGAAATTGATTCGGAAGTGCTGGATTTTGAGCTTTCCGAACTCGCTCTGCTCCAGAGTTTCCCAACTGCGGCGGTTGATGGT
The DNA here is from genome assembly GCA_022842565.1 of Fimbriimonadaceae bacterium. Classification (GTDB taxonomy): domain Bacteria; phylum Armatimonadota; class Fimbriimonadia; order Fimbriimonadales; family Fimbriimonadaceae; genus JAFLBD01. The sequence continues at coordinate 2,639 of JALHPH010000071.1, read as the reverse complement.
GCACCCATCGGCGCAGCAGCACCACAGTGGTTTGATCAGCTTTTGGCTGAGACCAATGAGACCAGTTCCTGCGACGTGCTCGATAAAACGGTACTCGCCGCCGGGCTTAAGCACGCGATAGACCTCTTTCAGTACCGTTTGCGGGCACGGCACAGAGCAGAGCACAAGGGAACCGATAACGGTTTGCACGCTGTTGTCTGCGTAGGGCAGGTGCATGGCGTCGCCATCGATAAGGTCGACTTGGAGGCCAACCCGGTCAGCTTCGCGCTCCAAGTATCCGCGCATGTGGGGGTTGCTCTCGACTCCGGTCCAGCGTACATCGGTGCGGAGGTATTTGAGGTTGGGACCGGTGCCAGGACCGATCTCCAGGACTTCGCCGTACAGGTCCCCAAAGAGCGAGCGCTTGTGCTCGGCCACTTGCGGTTCGTAGACCTTCATGACCTGCTCGATCCCCCACGCGAAAAACCTGGGCACCCAAGCTGGTCGGGAACTTGCGGAGCCTTGGGTGACAGAGACCATTCTGAGAGGATACTACGGCGCCTAACGAGAAAGTGTTCTTACGGTTGGAATTAGGGGCCGTTTATCTGGATGGGATTCGGGCTTCTTGACTTGGGGATGTTCGGAATTATGGTGGGCCCGAAAAGTATTGATGGGTCCCAAGCAAAGCTTGGGACCCATCTCGCTTTCTTCGAAAGAGCTTAGCTCTTGCGTCGTCGGCGAGCAGCGAGCGCGGCGAGACCGGCAGCGATCGCAGTCATCGTTGCAGGCTCAGGCACAGCTTCGACGCGGTACACAGCCGAACCGAACGAGTTGCCGGTGCCGCCAACCTTTGCAACGCCCGAAGTGAGCGAGCCAGGAATGGTAGCCGAATCAGCAGCCGATCGATAAACGAGGAGGCCGTTCCACGAGGAACCTTGTGCCAGGGTGTGGCTCAGGGTCACGGTCAGCAGCTTGACAGGAGCAGCAACAGCGAACTGTGCGGTCGGGTCTTGGCTGGTGAAGTAAGCGCCCCAAGGTCGAGCGGAACCCGCGAACGGGTTGTTGCTACCAGCGGCAGTGTTTCGGAAACCACGGAGGGCGCCGTTTTGTGCCCAGCCAGCAGGACCTGCGTTACCAGCGAAGGAAACCAGGTTCAGGGGCTCACCGGCAGTGCGAGCAGTGCCGTTTTGAGCCGAGCCGCTACCGATACCGAGAGCGACATAAGCGCCGTTCAGGTTCAGAGCAGCCGAACCGGGGTTCAGCCAGACTTCGACGTCGAAATTCTGGCCGGGGTTCACCACGAAGGTGTTGCCGACGAGATTTGCGCCGCGGAGTTCAAACGATTGAGCATTTGCAGCCACAGCGCCGAAGGCTGCGACCAGGATTGCGATATTGCGGATGTTCTTCATAACCACCTCTACCTCTTAACGTGTAAAGATCATGGACTGCGAGAAGGCACACAGCTTTCGGTGCTGGACACCTCCAGCCGCGCTCCATCTACGTCGTTGATTATAGCAGTGACTTCTGCAAACAACAAGCCATTTCGCCCAAATTCCTTCACAGCAACACCATTTCTTAACGATTTAGGTTCAAATCATCGTGGTTGGAGCCGGCTTAAGGCACCCAAAAACGGTAGAAGTACTAGGTACCTCGTGCGGAGAATGCGGAATGAGTCAGGCTCTCAGGGTTCAAACCACTTCACTTGGGTACAACCCGATTTATGCGTTGCGGCATCATTGGAGCAGGGTTGGCGGGCCTTACTGCTGCACGCGTGCTCCGCGAACGGGGGATCGAGGTCACCCTTTACGAAGCTGCGGCTCACGTAGGAGGACGCCTCACCACCGATATTGTCGATGGCTTTCGAATTGATCGAGGGTTCCAAGTTCTCTTTACGGGTTACCCTGCGCTCAAACGTCACTTGCCCACGCGCATGCCCGAATGCCGCCCGTTTGAACCCGGAGCCATGCTTTGGGACGGAGCGCGACTGCACGAGTTCAATCGAAACAAGATCTTGGGGGCCGCCATGATGGGACTCTTCCCTCTCTCTGACAAGCTGGGACTTCTCAAGTTAGGGCGTCATGTAAGTTCACGGACCGAAGAAGAATTGTTTGCTTTGCTCGACACGACGATCGAGCAGTTCTTGCGGGATTTCGGATTCACAAATGCCATTATCGAGCGGTTTTTCAGGCCTTTCCTTGGTGGCATTTTTCTGGATCGCTCGCTCCAGGGTTCGGCTGCGATGTTCCAGTTTGTGTGGAAATGCCTTGAAGCGGGCCAAACGGCGTTGCCGCCGCTCGGCATCCAGCAGCTAGCAGAGTGGCTCGCGGAGCCGATACCGGCGGCGGCCATGCGGCTCGGAACCCGTGTTACCAAGATCGAGTCGGATGCAAACCAGGCGTGGGTCACACCGGAGGGCGGCGGCCCAGAGTCGTTTGACGCCGTGATTCTGGCGACCGATGGTCCTGCGGCCGAGGCGCTTCTGGGTTTACCGATTTCCCCCACCCCCTACAAGCAAACGACTTGCCTCTATTTCGAGGCGCCTGCCCCGCCAGTCGATTCCCCTTTGTTAGTGCTCAATGCTTGCGGGCAAGGCATGATCAATGAAGTCGTTCCGATGTCTCGAGTCTCGCCCAAGCTCGCGCCGGACGGCTAACTCTTGC
>JALHPH010000070.1 GCA_022842565.1 Fimbriimonadaceae bacterium | reverse complement strand
GCAATCCCTGAGGGGTTTGAGGGCCAGGTACGCCCTCGTTCGGGGTTGGCGCTGCGCCTTGGGCTCAGCATGGTCAACACACCAGGCACCATCGACTGCGACTACCGAGGAGAAATCAAGGTAATTCTGATCAATCTTTCGAGCGAGGTCATTCGGTTGGAAGCTGGCGAGCGGATCGCGCAAATGGTGTTCGCGCCGGTGGTTCGTGCAGAGTTTGTCACAGTCGAGGACCTCGCGCTGACGGGACGGGGGGAGGGCGGCTTTGGCAGTACCGGGACCCAATAGCGAGCAGATCGATTCGCAGCTTTCTCGTGCCAATTTGATGCGACTGCGTGGGGACTACGCAGCGGCCATGAATGTGATTCAGGGCATCATCGCTAGTCAGCCGACCCACGTTGAAGCCAATTCTCTGATGGGCGACGTGCTGAGCGAGGTGGGCGATTGGGATGCGGCGCTGCTCTACTATCGCAACGCCGAGGACCATGGCGGCGGCGAGGTCGTCAAACGCAAGCGCATCGGATTGGAGCAACGCCTGGCCGAGCATGCCCGCGATGCGTTGGAGACCAAGCTGGGCTTGGCGCAGAAGTGGGAGCAGATCGCGCGGTGGACTGGCGTGGGTTTAGCGTGTATCGCGGTGCTCGTGTTGGCTCTGGCTCTGCTGAACCGGCCCCGGCCGACCTCGCCGCCGCCGGATTTACGCGTTCCGATTATCGTGGGTTCAAGTGGAGCAACAGTCCCAGCGCCCGCACCGACTTCAGCGCCAACCAGACCCAGCACCGAGGCCGTTAGCGAGGACGCCCTTATCCGAGCAGCGCTTCAGGGCGATGCCGAGACCGCCCTTTTGCGCGGCGTGGCCTATGACCCGCGTTCCTCGACCGCGATTCTCACCTTCGAAGCGAACATTCAGGATGAGCCGCTTGCCCAGGCGAGGGCTGTTGGCGCGGTTTGTCTGACCAAACTGCCCGACGTGCAGCGGCTAACCATCCGCATGGCACGGGACGGAAAGCTGCTAGCGATGCTGGATTTGATTCGTGATTCCGCTGGAAAGCCAGCGGAATCGAACCCTTGGCCCGACGCTGTGGCGGCTCCCTAGGGTATTCCTTCGAGTGCCGTGATCCGTAAAGCCCTTTCTGAATTGGTGCGCTCTACACTCCGAGACTTGTTGGAGTCAGGAGACTTGCCCGAGCATGCCGCGCGTACCCCTGAAATCGCCGACACGAAGCAAGCCGACCACGGTCACTACGCCACGAACGTGGCGATGGTCGAGGCGAAGGGGTTCGGTACGAACCCACGCGAGCTCGCCACCAAACTAGCCGAGCGCTTGCGTGCGCACGACGATGTCTTCGCGCGCATCGACATCGCCGGGCCGGGATTCATCAATTTCTTTCTGCATCCGGCTTACTTAGCGGGGTTCCTGCCGGCCATGGCCGAGCTAGGCGAAGAGGGCATCGCGCGGTCTCACGAGGAGTCGCGCCGCATTAACGTGGAATTTGTCTCGGTGAACCCGAATGGCCCCATTACGATTGGCTCGGGGCGAGGGGCGGCGTATGGCTCAGCGCTTTGCAATGTGCTGGAGGCGGTTGGCAACGAGGTCCACCGCGAGTACTACATCAACGACGGCGTGAACAGCGAGCAGATGCGGCTCTTCGCCCTTTCTGTGCAATCTTTCATCCAAAAAATACCGTTTCCTGAGAAAGGGTACCGAGGGGACTATGTGCAAGAAGTCGCCGAACAGCTCAGGAGCGATCCGGAAGCCGTGACCGCCAATACCGACTGGTACCAAGCAAAAAGCCAGGCGCTGATGATCGAAGCCCAGCGCCGGGCCTTAAGCGAATTCGGCGTCGAGTTTGATTGCTGGTTTAGCGAGCAATCGCTTCACGATGCGGGCATCGTCGCGCGCGATATCGAGACGCTGAAGGCGCAAGGCGTCGCCGATACGGTTCCCGAACGCATTCAACTGAAACTGGGCAAAGGGGGCAAGGTCGAAGAAGTGAACCGGGAAGCTCAGGCTGCGGTTTTGGATGAAAACGACGCCGACGGCGAGGGCGAGACGCTTTGGCTGCGAAGCACCCGGTTTGGGGACGACATGGACCGGGTTCTGCGCCGTCGCGACGGCCGCCTGACCTACATCGCTAGCGACGTGGCCTACCACAAGGACAAGTTCAATAGGCCAGCCAATTCAGATCAGCTCATCACGATCCTGGGGCCCGACCATCACGGCTACATTGGTCGGCTTACGTCTGTGGTGGCGGCGCTCCTTTTGTCGGAGGGCAAAGTGCAGGAACAGGTGAGCGAGGCTCCCTTCACGGATGTTGATGCCCAACTTTATGGCGACGCGGTAACGCGCGATCGGTGCCAAGCCGCCCAGCGCCTTGCTGAAGAAAAGTTAAGGGTCCAGATTTACCAACTTGTACGTTTCATGAAGGATGGCAAGCCGGCTCCTATGCGACAGCGGGACGGCAATATCTACGCTCTGGCCGACCTGGTCCGCGAAATCGGCGAAAAAGCGCTGACCGATGGGACGCCCGAAGAGCGCGCGGCGCTGGGGCGGGATGTGGCCCGCTTCTTCTACCTGATGCGTAGCCACGATACAACGTTTGACTTCGATCTGGACCTCGCCGAAAAACAGAGCGACGAGAACCCGGTTTTCTATGTGCAGTACGCGCACGCGCGCATTTGCTCGATCATCGACCGCGCCAAACAGGAGGGATTCACGCCCGAATTCGTGCACGGGCAACTGATGGAGCCGCAAGAGATGGCACTGCTGATGAAGGTCAGCGACCTCAGTTGGGAAGTCCAACGTTGCGCCCAGGATTTTGGAATCCACCGGATTAGCACGTACGTGATCGAGCTTGCGAGAAGCTATCACTCGTTTTACGACGCCTGCCGAGTCATCCAGCCGGATAGCCCCGAACTGACCCGTGCGCGGTTGGCGCTTTGCCAGCTTACGGGGACGGCGCTGAAGGCAGGTCTTGGTCTTCTGGGCGTAAGTGCCCCTCAGCGGATGTAGTCAGGAGCCGCTGGGCGGCGGCCCATGCACGTTCGATATCGCTCACGAGAAGACTGAACCCACCGTCGTCGGTTGAGCTGCTCTGGCGCAGAATGTATGCAGGATGCAGCGTAGCCATCGCAATCGGAGCGAGCTCGCATTTGAAGTATTTGCCGCGCTCTTTGGTGATTTTGAAATCCGGCTTGATGAGGTTTTTGGCGCTGGGCGCGCCAATGCAAAGCACCACGCGCGGAGCGATGAAGCCAAGCTGCGGGATGAGCCATTGGCGGCAGGCGAGGGTTTCTTGGTCGGTAGGCGGGCGATTTTGCGGCTTGCCGCTGGACCAATCGCACGCCCGGCACTTGACGGTGTTGCAGATATAGACTTGCTCGCGTTGCAGCCCCGCCTGGGCGATCGCGCGATCGAGTAGCTGGCCCGCACGGCCCACAAACGGCCTGCCGGATGCATCCTCCTGATCGCCAGGGCCTTCGCCCACCAGAACCAGCGGGGAATGGGGGTCGCCTTCACCGAAAACCACGTTCCGGCGCTTCTCGGCCAGCGCGCAGGCGGTGCAGCCCAGCGCGGCTTGGCAAAGCGATTCCAAATTGCCCATCGTCGCTCATCATACTCGCCGGGTTCTGCGTTATGATGAATCCATGAACGCTCTTTTTGCCCTGCCTTTGGTCTTTCTCGCGCAGACTTCTTCGCCCCCAACCGTCAGCTTCCGAAAGACAGAGTCGGTTCGCAAGGATTGGTACGAAATGCAGGCGGTTTGGCCCCAGTTCAAGGGCAATGCGGTGGCCGACGTGGCCAACCAGCATCTGGGTCCTAGCCTCATACAAGCGATGGACACGTTTCGCAAGGAGACGGTCCGCGACGGCAAGCCGATGCGCCCGCACGCCTGGGCGTTTGGGTGCACGGTAAGCATCGCCCAGCCCGAATTGATCTCCATTTTTGGCAGCACTTATTGGGACACCGGGGGTGCGCACCCTAACTCGATACTGCAGGGCTACAACTACGGCATGGTGAAGGGCCGCGCGAAGCGGCTGGTGTTGGCCGACCTTTTACGAGCGGGCGTTGACCCAGTCGCGAAGGCGAGCGAGTGGGTGCTTCCCAAGTTGAAAGCCCGGGGCGCGAGCAGTATAGTGGACGGCGAGATCACCAAGCTCACCCAGAACCAAGCCGACAACTTCGTCATAACCCCGTCGGGGATCACCTGGCTGCTCTCGAAGTACGAGGTCGCCTCCTACGCCGAGGGCGAGTTCGAAGTTCGCGTGGCCTGGGCGGAGATGGCGGGTTCGCTGAACCCCAGCGGGCCGCAAGCCCGCTGGAGCAAGTAGGCGTTATTTCTCGTCTGCCGGACCTTCAAACGTGCTGTCGTAAGGGATTTGGTGCAGTTTGGCGGAGCCACCGCGCTGCAGTTTGAGCACGCCTTGAGTTGGGCATTGGAGCTGGATGAGGCGGTACTTGCCATCGCCCCGGGTCACCAGCACCTCTGCAGTCACATAGCCGTCATCGTCGGTATCGAGGGTCGCTGAACTGAACTTGACCATCCGGTAGCCGTCAGGCAGGGTCTCCGCGACCCACTTTTCGGCTGCAGCACGGCTACCTTCGACGTTGACGGCTTGATTTTGGCAGCCAGCCATCAGGATGGAGGCCGCTGTGAGACTGAGCAAAATGGCTTTCATCGCAAAACTATACGCAATGCAGCGCTAGCTGGATGCGATGACTTCTTTAAGGCGCCGATAAGTTTCTTCTAAAGAAACTGGGTGCACGCGAGTGCCTGCGACGGCGGTCATGAAATTGGTATCGCCGCCCCATCGTGGCACCACGTGCCAATGGATATGGTCGGGGATCCCCGCGCCCGCCACTGCGCCCAAGTTCACGCCGATATTGAATCCTTGCGGGCGAAACGCAGCCTTGAGCCACTCGACTGTTCGAGCCAGCAGCTGGTTGACCTCCAACAGCTCCGGGTCGCTCAAATCGCTGAGCTCGGCCGTGTGCTGAAAGGGAATCACCATCAGGTGCCCATTGGTATAAGGGAACCGGTTCAACATCACGAATGCCGTGGTGCCACGGTCGAGAATGAGATTCTCTTCGTCCAGGTTTTGGGCGGGAAGGTCCACAAAAATGCAGCCAGTACCGCCCTCTGGGTTGGGTCGCTCGATGTACTTCATGCGCCAAGGCGCCCAAAGGTGCTCTGGCATCAGGGATTCTGCAGGTCGCTGTTCAGGATCACGGCCTCGGCGATGGCGCGCATCGACTTGCGATGGTTCATGCTTTGGCTCTGAAGGCGTCGGTAGGCCTCGGCTTCGCCCACGCCGAGCGTGTCCATCAGGATGCCCTTCGCGCGGTCCACGAGCTTGCGGACTTCCAGCCGCTCTTTGGCGTCGGTGGCCTCTTCGCGCAGGGCCTGGTTTTGCTCGTAGCGGCTGCGGGCGACTTCGATCGCCGGCGGAAGGTCGCTTGGCTTGAACGGCTTCACGAGGTAACCAAAGACTCCGGCCTCGGTGGCGCGGCGGATGAGTTCGGCATCGCTGTAGGCGGTCAAGAGGACCGCCGGGGCGATGTCCTCATCGGCCAGTTGAGTTGCGGCCTCAATGCCATCGCTTTTGGGCATCTTGACGTCGAGGATGCAGAGGTCGGGCTTATGTTCGCGTGCCAAGGCGACGGCTTCTGCGCCGTCACCCGCCTCGGCTACCACTTTGTAGCCAAGGTTCTCGAGCATCTGCCGAAGATCGAGCCGAATGATCGGATCGTCGTCGGCGATGAGGACGCGAAGTTCACCCATTGGAGTTCAGTTAGCTGGGGGTCGGACCTTGACCCTGGTTCAACCGCTTCTCCAACTCTTCGAGTTCGGCTTCGACTGCGCCGGGGCTGGTGGTCGTGGTCGTAACGACGGGCTCACTGGCGGCGGGAGCCAACCCAAGGCGCTGCTCAAGCTTTGCAAGCTCTTCCTCGGCGGAAGCGTCCATGGCTTGGTCTTGCATAGCCATGACCTTGCCCTCCACGCTGGTGCCAAACATCTCTTGGCGGGCTTGGGCTTCGGCCATTTTGTCCTTGATTCGCTCTTTGGCCGCGGCGTAGCTACTTTCGAATTCGTTCTCGAAACTCAGACCCTCTAGCGCTTTCGTGATCGAGCTCTGGATTTTGGCTTGCTGCCACTGGGCCTTTAGGGCGAGCGCTTCGCTGGTCTTCTTGCGGATGTCGTCCTGTTGGCGCGAGATGGCGACCTTGACTTGCTCCACCGTTTCGTTGGCCTGGCCAAGCGAGGCGCGCAAAGTCTCTAGCGAGACGTCGATGGATTGTTTTTCACGCACAAAGGTGCGGGCAAGCTCGCGGTTACCCTGCTTGAGCGCCATTTCAGCTTGCTTTTCAAGCTGGGCAGCTTTGGCCGTTTGGGTATCGACCATTTGCTGCAGCTTGTTGCGTTGAGTGATGGCTTGAATGGCGCGCTCGCGGTTTTGCACCAGCGCCTGTTGCATATCCCGCCGAGCCTGATCCAGCATGATTTCCGGATCCTCCAGCTTGTCCATGCCACGGTTAAAAAGGGCCTTGAGCCAATGGAAGAAGCGCGCAATTGGGTTCATCGCGAAAAAACCTACGTCGGCAGCATTATACTCAGGATCAATGCAGGGCTAACGGCCCACCGGATTTGGATAGGGCGCGGGGTGGCGTGCGATCACTGTACTGCCTCGACCCTGTTCATTGGCTATGCTCTGGATGGTCCAAAGATCGAGGCCGTTATCGGCGTCCCAGGTGCTTCCGCTGTAGTCCCCCCAGGGTCCGCCCTCTGTGGCTGCCTTGCCCTCGCCCAGGCTGATGATGGGCCTTAGCGTGCCGGGTTTGTCTTTGAAGGAGCGCACGGCCAAGCGCGGTGAAACGAACATATCGGGACCGGTCTCTTGGAATCCGACCAGCACGTCGTTCCGCTTGTTCACTGCCAGGGTGGTTTGAATATAGCTATTCGAGGGGTGGGCGATCAGCCCCGATTGCACAAAGGTGCCATCGAGGCGCACCTGATGCCACTGAATGCCGGCGCGGCCACCCACATCGACGGTCTGCGAAAACCATAGATGCTTGCCCTGAATGACCAGGTTTTTCGGGTTCCTGTCGCCGCTGGCGGTCTTGGCTTCGGTGCCTTTCATGGGTGAAGCCGGGGGCCAGCCAAAAAGTTTGAATCCGTGTGGCTTCTGGATGACTCGCTCGGCAATAGGCTCACCCTTACTGCCAGCGCCCACTTTGGTAAGGATGATCTCCTTTGCCGTGAGGGAGACGAAGTACAGATCGTCCAAGCGGTCTTGCGTCATCACCGGGTGGCCCAGACTGCCCGGGAAGTGCCAAACCTTGGCGGGTCGGCCGGCGATGGCATCGGCCATGCTCAATACAAAAGTCTGTTCAGGCCCTCCAGGGAAGCTGTAGCCGATCCACTTCCGGCTGTAGCCAATTCCGCCCCCGTCCACCCCGGCTGGAGCTGGAACCGGGTAGGTGTTCCAAGCCCTGCGCGGATCGGCGGTTTGAGAAACTGAAATGTTCACGGGCTTGATCTTCGCTTCATCCCAATAGACCCAGAGATCGAAGCCGAAAACGCGCTGATGGTTGTTGAAAAAGAGCTTGGGGTCGATTCCGCCATTGAAGGCATCCTGCGTCACGCCGTCTACATAGTTGCCCTGTTTGTCGTAAATCACGAATCCGGAGTTGGTGCCGTGAAGAACATAGCCTCCGCCGACCGCGATCTGGGGATCGACTTGGCGGTCGCCGTCTTGCGAGCCGTCGAAAATGAGGAGTTCGCCGAGCG
>JALHPH010000069.1:897-7901 GCA_022842565.1 Fimbriimonadaceae bacterium | reverse complement strand
CGAAATAGGCCCGGTGAGTCTGTTTCACCAACTCGGGCGCAAGGAGATTTGCTAAGTCGAACGGACCCTGATCGAATCCAAGCACGGCAAGGTAGGTGCCGGTAGCACCATCACCCAAGAGGTATTCCCGCTCAAGCGCCTGCATCAGGAGATTGCCCGCGGACCCCGGAACGGTTGTTGACATAATTTCAAACAGTTTACCTTTGGTGCTAATCTCCACCGAAACTGTGAAAAATTGGGTCGTTTTCGATATTGGCGGCGTTCTGGTGCGGGTCGCGCGCACATGGGGCGAGGCGATGACTGCGGCGGGTCTCTCGGCCGATCATCCGAACGCGAGCACGGGGCTGAACGACTTTCGCGCGATCCTAGAGTATCAAGCGGATGCGCTGGCTTGGGAGCCGTATCTTGATGAGCTCCAAAGCTATCTGGGGCTGGAGTCGCCGCAACAAGCCGCGAGCGTCCACAACGCGATCCTGATGGAGCCCATGCCCGGCATCGTTGAGCTAATCCTCGAGCTCAAGCGGTTGGGTTATGGAACCGCTTGCCTCAGCAACACCAACGCCGTGCACTGGGTGAAGTTGACCGATCCAGCCATCTACCGCTATTGCGGCCACCTTGACCTGCTCGCCGCCTCGCACCTTTACGGGGTCGAGAAGCCCGACCCAGCGATCTACCGAGCATTCGAAGCAGAGAGCGGCGCAGGCCCAGCGAACATCACGTTCTTTGACGACGGCCCCGCTAACGTGACCGCGGCAATCGCCTGTGGCTGGACTGCCCACAAGATCGACCCCTTCGGGGAAACCGCCGCCCAGATGGCCGGCCATCTGGGATTGCTTCAGGCACCCGCGTGATCGTGTAAGTAGCGGGCGACTTCCTCGTGCCCGACCTCGTGCGCGTGTTCGGCGGCCGTTTTTCCGGCCGCATTCCGGTGGCCGTGGGTTGCGCCGCTCATCATTAACCACTGGGTGAGCTCCACGTCCCCCAGGTCTGCGGAGTAATGAAGAGGGGTCCAGCCTCCTGCGGCGATAAGATTCGGCTCCGCACCGCGCTCAACCAGCAGTTTGGCCAGCGCCACGTGCCCGCTCGCCAGCGCCGAGTGAAGCGGCGCAGCCCCGATCGGGTTCTGACTCAAAACATTCGGCTTGGCTCCGGTGTCTAGGAGGGCGGACGCTGACTCAATCTTCCCGAAATAGGCCGCCAATCCCAGCGGAGTAAAGCCATCCGGACTGAAGTCGTTCACCGATTCCGGGTTTTCGGCCAGGAGTCGCTGAATCCCTTCCGTATCTCCGAGCGCTGCGTACTCAAAAAGCGACCACTTGATTCGGGCTTGGTGGATAAGGTGCGCGGGCTCGGGGTGCCCGTGATAGAGGGCCCACAGAAGCGCGCTCACGCCGGATTCATCAACGGCGTCGGCGAGCGTGGGATCTTGGGCCAGCGCTCCGGCGATGGCCATAGTGTCGCCATGCTTGGCGAGCGAGATGAAGTCGGCGTGCGTCATGGGCAGGTGCTCGTCGAAGATAATGGTAGCACCATGCGGAGCGCTCCGGGCAGCACTTCGGCGTGAAACGGCGTCGCGCCCGTTTCGTCGCCGTCCAGGAGCATCGGCAGCGACCTCTCGGCGCGCACTTCAAGGCGTTTAAACTTGAATGTGCTCACTTTCGGATGGTCCACGTGCTTGCCCGAGAAAATTTTGGGGAATTGCTGGAGCAGTTCCACCCGGCCAACTCGGCCAATCATCACCAGGTCCAGTTCGCCGTCCTCGATATCCGCCGCAGGAGCAATGCGCATGCCGCCCCCGTAGGAACTTGCATTGGCAACTGCAAGGAGTGCGGCTTCGGCCTCTATGCTCCGGCCATCAAGCACTAGCGAAACCGGAACGGGCCGAAAGGAGCTCAGGGATTGAAAGAGTGCGAGCGCGTAAGCTGCAGTTCCGCTTGCCCAGCGGTAACCACGGTTCACTCGATGCCCGACTTCAGCATCGAAACCGCAAGCGACCACGTTGATGAACGGCTCGCCGCGCAAGAGCCCCAAGTCGATGAAACGAGCAGAGCCCTCGCGCGCTAGCGTCAGCGCTTCGCCCGGATTAAGCGAGATTCCTGTATGCCGGGCGAAGTCGTTGCCCGTCCCCACCGGAATCAGCCCAACCTCCACCCCAGAGCCATGGACCCCGCGCACGACCTGCCCCAAAGTTCCGTCGCCGCCAACGGCAATCACCCGGTCAAACCCCTCGGCTGCCAAACGGCCTAGTTCCACCGCATGGCCGGCGTGTTCGCTAATCCAGACTGGCCCCACATCCCCCAACAATGGCAGTGCGCGTGCCCCCGCACCGCGACCCGAAACAGGATTGACAATAAAAACGGTTTTCAACTCGCTCAGTTTGACCCAATGCCGGTATTCCTCGAAAAGTTACGAGTGGCCCCCAGACCCCCACGAACCGATATCACTGGGAAGGAGGAAGATTGCATGCGAGCTAAACAACCGATCGTAGGACAAATCCTACTTGCTCGAAAACTGATCACCGAATCGCAGCTTAAGCAAGCCCTCGCGCTCCAAGAGGAGTCGAGCGAGTGCGTCGGTGAAATCCTTCTGCGCTGCGGCTATGTGAGCGAGGAAATGTTGGTACGCGCACTCGCCTCGCAAGCCGGGCTCCAGCCCTGGAACCTTAAGACAGACACACCGACCGAGGAAAGCCTCGCTTTACTCACGCCAAATTTGTGTCAGAACCTGAAAGTGCTGCCGGTCGCCCTTCGCGGGGACCTTTTGCTGGTCGCCATCGGCGACCCCACCAACACCATCGCAAGCGAGAAAGTCCGCCGCCTGACGGGGCACCGCGTGGAACCCGTCTTGGCCTATGGCCCTCGATTGGACCGAGCGATCGCCGACCACGTTAACGTCATCCGGAGCCCGCATGAGTTGGATGTGCTCGTCGTCAAGGCCATGGGCGAGCTCGACCAAGAAGGCAGCCGGAACCGAACTGCTGCGGAGCTCAAGAACGAAGTCGATACGCGGCCCGTTGTCGGGCTCGTCAACCGAATCCTTACCGAAGCAATCCGCATGAAGGCGAGCGACGTCCACTTGGAGCCGCGCGAGGCCGAAGTCGATATCCGATTCCGGCTCGATGGGCGATTGGCGGTGGTCGATTCCTTCCCCAGCGAGCTGATGCCGATGGTCGTGACCCGCATCAAAATCATGGCGGAAATCGACATTGTGGAGTTTCGAGTTCCTCAAGATGGCCGCATCAGCGTGAAGCTCGACAACCGCGACATCGACATGCGCGTGAGCGTGCTGCCAAACTACCACGGGCCTCGCATCGTGATGCGACTTCACGACCGTCGCGCCGCGATGAGGCCGATCGAAACACTTGGCTTCAATGGTCCGCTCCTATCTCGTTTCCGAGAGCTGCTGACGAAACCGTACGGCATGGTCCTGGTGACGGGGCCCACCGGGAGCGGAAAAACGACCACCCTTTACGCCGCGCTCAACGAGGTCAGAAACTCCGAGATCAACATTCTCACGGTCGAGGACCCCATCGAATTTGATATTCCGGGCGTGAACCAGTCGCAGGTGAATGAGAAAGCTGGTCTGACTTTTGCTAAGCAGCTGCGCGCAATCCTACGCCAAGACCCAGATGTGATCTTAGTCGGTGAAATCCGCGATCACGAAACCGCTGAAATCGCGCTGCGGGCGTCGATGACGGGTCACCTGTTGCTGAGCACGCTCCACGCAAACGACGCGATGGCTGCGATCCCACGGCTGGTCGACATTGGTTTGCCGCACAGCCTCATCAGCACTTCGCTCCTTGGCGTGCTCGCCCAGCGGCTGGTGAGGTCGCTCTGCCCGGACTGCAAGATCGAGCGTGATGCAACTCTTCAAGAGCGAGCGCTCCTGGAACTGCATGGCTCCCCGGCAATTGGCTCGCTTTGCGCTCCGGCCGGTTGCCCCCGGTGCAATCAGACCGGCTACCGGGGTCGCGTCGCGGTTGGCGAGCTCCTGAGCTTTGATCGCGAAATGCTGGGCCTGGTCGGCAAGCAAGCGCCACAGGAGGAAATCCTGGCGCTGGCCCGCCCCAAAGGATTTGAGAGCATGGCTTGCGATGCCGCACGGCGCATCGCCAGCGGTCAGACGAGCTTCGAAGAGGCTATGCGGGTGGTGTTCTTTGAGTCCGCCGACCCGCATTCACTGCGCCCGGCGGCCTGAGCACCGCGCCCAGCACGAGTGCCCCAGCGAGCGCCGTGATCGCTCCGACCGGCAGCTCGACTGCGAAAACCAATCGTTGGGCGATTAGATCGGCGGTGACCAACAGGACACCACCGATAGCCGCTGAGAGCGGGAGCGCGTTGCGCGCATCCACGCCCGCCCAACGCCGCGCGATATGAGGCGCAAGCAATCCGACAAACCCGATCAGCCCTGCGAAGGAGACAGTGGTCGCGACCATCAGCGAGCTCACGGCAAGCAGTCGGCGCAGCCAATTCTCGACGGGGACACCCAAGCTGCGGGCGGCCGATTCGTTGACGGTCATGGCGTTCATGGTGCCCGCCGATCGCCATAGCCAAGCGCATCCGGGCAGGGCCACCGCCGCCAGAACCGCGACCTGCCACCACGGCATCGGCGAGAGGCTCCCGAGCAGCCAGCGGAGCACGCGATTGGTATCGCCGCCGCTCATCAGCACGATCAGGGTGGTGATGCTCGCCAAAACGGTGCCCACCAGCACACCAGCCAGCAACATGCGCTCCACCCGAAACCGGCCCGCCTCACGCGCCAACGCAAACACAGCGACCATTGCCAACACTGCGCCTGCCCACGATGCGGCGAGCATGACGGTGGTTCCGAGGCCAGCGGCCAGCGCCGCAGTTCCGCCCGCTGCCGCGCCACCGCTCACTCCCAGCAGGTAGGGCTCGGCAAGGGCGTTTCGGAAGGTCGGCTGGAAGGCCGCCCCCACTGCGCCTAGAATCATGCCCACCAGCGCCCCGGCGAATGCCCGCGGCATCCGGATCTCCCACACAAACGTGGTCATCGGATGCCCAGAAGAAGGCCCTGCCCAGAGCGCGCCCCAAGCGCTGCCAAAACGAGTGGTATCCCCCGCCCCAATCAGCACCTGCAGCAGCACCGCCGCCACCAGTAGTGCGGTCCCCAGGGCCAAAGCGGTCTGGTGCGAGCGTTGCATCGCCTCATTTTAGGTCGGCGGGTAACATGGCTGCAGTGCCGCTCCAAGATCTATCTCCAAGACTTGCCAACGTGCGACCCTCTCCGACGCTGGCAATAACCGCGCGCGCCAAAGCTTTGCAGGAGGAGGGGCACGATGTGGTGGGATTCGGCGCGGGCGAACCCGACTTCAATACACCCCAACCCGTCATCGAAGCGGCGATTCAAGCCCTCCATGACGGAGCCACCAAATACACGCCCAGCGCCGGGCTTCCCGCGCTTCGGAAAGCAGTTTCGGAGAAACTGCTCCGCGAGAACAAGCTGCATTACAACCCCGACCAGGTCGTGGTGAGTTGCGGAGCGAAGCATTCCGTTTATAACGCCCTACAAGTGCTGCTCAGCCCGGGTGATGAGGTGATTTTGCTCGCTCCCTATTGGATGACTTACCGAGACCAAATCATCCTCGCCGACGGTGTTCCTGTGGTTGTGCACTCCACCGCGAAGGACCACTTCGCTCCGAGCCTGGATGCGATTCAAGAGGCGATCACCCCACGCACCCGGGCCATCATCATTAATTCTCCCTGTAATCCGACCGGTGCGATGATTCCGCGCGATGTGCTGGAGGGGATCGCCGAGCTCGCGGTGCAGAAGGATTTCTGGATCATCTCTGATGAGATTTATGAGCACCTGACCTACGACGAGCCGCCAGTCAGTGTGGCCGGGTTCAGCAAAGCCGTTTATGATCACGTGATCACCATCACCGGTTGCAGCAAGAGCTACTCGATGACGGGTTGGCGCATCGGATTTATGGCCGCGCCCAAGCCGATCGCGACTGCGGTATCGATGTTGCAAGACCAGGTCACCAGTAACCCCACCAGCTTTGCCCAATACGGCGCGATTGCGGCACTCCATTTGCCACAGCACGATGTGGAGACCATGCGGCTCATCTTTGAGGGCCGCCGCAATCTAGTGATGGAGCTACTGCACGAAATCCCCGGCGTCGCGACATGCCGACCGCAGGGCGCATTCTATGCGTTCCCGAGCGTGCCATTGCTGGAAGGGGAAACTGATGCTGACCTCGCGCAAACCCTCTTGGAGGAGTGCCACGTAGCCGTGGTTCCGGGCTCGGTGTTTGAGGGCCCCGGGCACATCCGCCTGAGCTATGCCACGGGCGAGGACCGCATTCGCGTGGGACTTGATCGGCTGAAGCGCTTTTTTGCACACCGCGTTGTATGATCCCGCCCACGATTCCACTGAGCAGTCAAGAACTCTTTGACCGAGCCGTTCGGCACCGGTCGGCAACACCTTCGGTACTCGACAGCTACGAAAGGCTGGAGTTCTTCGGCGACTCGGTCCTGGGGCTCATCGTGGCGCAGTTCCTATTCGAGAACTATCCCCACTGGGACCAGGGCATGATGAGCAAAGCCAAGAGCTTTGTGGTGCAAGAAGCCCCGCTGGCAGAAACCGCTTTGAAACTGGGCCTGGACCAGTACATCGAACTGAGCCCGAGCGAAGAGGGCACCGGCGGGCGAACCCGCCCCTCCATCCTTGCGGATGTGTTTGAGGCGCTTATTGGCGCGATTTTCTTAGAAAAGGGCTTGGAGCCTGCGCGTTGGTTCGTTTTAGAACAGCTGCACCCCTACCTGCACCAAATTTCAGGAGGAGACGTGAATCCGACCGACTTCAAATCACGGCTCCAGGAAGTGGCCCAAGCGACTTGGCGGCGCGCCCCGCTCTACCGAATCGCTGCCGAACAAGGCTTTGCCCACGAGAAGCGATTCATCGTTCAGGTGCTGTTCGATAACGAAGTGATTGGCGAAGGAACCGGAAGAAGTAAGAAAGAAGCGGAACAATTTGCCGCC
>JALHPH010000069.1:0-887 GCA_022842565.1 Fimbriimonadaceae bacterium | reverse complement strand
CCTTAGAGTTAATAGAGCGTGCGAAGCGAGCGCGTGAAATGGACTCGCTTGTGGACGACCTATCACAGTAAAACTGCCGGACTCTCAGGAAGATTTTAGGCAATCATGCTTGAATGTTGCGGAAAATTTGGTTTCTACGAGGTCCTCTGGTATGATTTTTGAGTCATTGGTATTCGTCCGCAAGATCGGACAAAGGTGAGACAAATGCAAAACATTGGAAAAGCAATTGTGGTGATGGCGTTGGCGGGGATGT
This sequence comes from Fimbriimonadaceae bacterium, assembly GCA_022842565.1. Taxonomy (GTDB): domain Bacteria; phylum Armatimonadota; class Fimbriimonadia; order Fimbriimonadales; family Fimbriimonadaceae; genus JAFLBD01. The sequence continues at coordinate 634 of JALHPH010000069.1, read as the reverse complement.
CGCTTGCGGCCGTTGCCCGAATGCCCAAGAACAGCTACCTAGTTCGACCGGCAAGCAACAAGTCTGAATTGATTTCTCAGGTCAAGAGCAACCGAGTCGTCATGGATCGCTATACGCGCCACTATTCGATGACCGACGCTGAAGTGATCGACTACCTTGAGACCCTTCGCCTGGGTCGCTTGGACCGAACCGGCGTCTACACTGTTTTTGGTGTGCCCCGCAATGGAAAGATTCACGTTTCGAATCAGACCATCCGCAAAGGATCGCTCGTCTGGTTCGATAGCGCTGGCCAAGCCGCCATCCTGGAAGTCTGCGGCAACCCGATGAACCTCGGCCCGAAGCGCATGACCATGGCCAACCTGGTGACCCCTTCGGCCGCTACCACTTCGGCCAGCAGCCTCGTTGCCATGTCGACCATCCCAGCTGATCCGATTGTCGCTGCACCCGTCGTGCAAGACATGACTCCGATTACCCCGCTGACCCCTCCGCCGCTTGAAGTGGCACCGAGCGTTGTGTCGCGAGGCACCAACCTGTTTCCGCTACTCATCCCCGCTGGCATCATTGCTGCTTCGCTGGGTGACAACGATGAGGAGCCAGTGCCCGAGCCTGCAACTATGACTGCCCTGGGCCTTGG
>JALHPH010000068.1 GCA_022842565.1 Fimbriimonadaceae bacterium | reverse complement strand
AGGTCAGCGAGCGCTACTTCGAATTCTGCAAGCCGTTTACGTTGTTCATGACCGAGCGACTTGCGCTCAACAAGAACCAAGCAGGCATCCTGGAGCAGTTGGTCCGCATCTATCCGAGCTACAAACGCATGATGCTGGATAACTCGCCCGACACCATGCGCGAGCTGGAACTTTGTCAGGAATTCCGTCCGTTGCTGCCTAGCCTGATGATGGTCGGCGAGCGATTCGATGGCAAGGGTTCGATGGCGATGCAGGGCGCGAAGATCCCGCTGCTCGCCCGATGCCTTGCGGTGCTGCTTGCGCTGGTCGAGGAAAAGGGTTGGTCGCTAGTGAACGATCCGGGCCGGTTCGATCCTGAAATTGTTTCCATCGTCGCGGACGTTCAGCACGCCGCCTAGTGATAGAATGACTTCATCATGAAGTGGTACGCAACTCTCCTTACGCTCGCGTGCGTGGCCTCGCAGGTCGTTGGTCAGATCCCTGGCCTTGGCGGCGGCCGAAACCAGATCCCCGACCTCGGGCTTGAAAGCGTTTTTAAAAGGGGCCCAGCGATCACAACCAACTTGAAAGACGCGAAGTGGGAGGACCCCACCCGAGATGACTTCGCACCGGACGTTCAGCCGCTTAAAGCGCTGGAGCGCGGACCGAAGGGCGGATTCATGTTGCGGACGGGGGCATTCGGGGCGGACCTTCAGTCATATTGTCTTCACGCTGGCACCCATGGCCCCGGCCAAGGCGACGCCTACCTTTTTGCGCCCCCTAAGGGCCCTTATGAGAAGGCCGTGATTGCTGTGGCGGAGAACTCGGTGAGCAAGCCAGCGATTCCGCAACGCACAGTGCAAACGCTGCTTTGGGCCATGATGGCGCGGACCAAGTTCAGCGACCTCAGCCGTGACCTTCAGGCCGCTGCCGCACAACTGCTTACTCCCAAACAGATCGCCGACATGAATGGGGGAGCTCTTGGATTCCTGACCGACGAAGCAATGTCGCGCGGGCTCGTGAAGGAACCACCCTTGGTGCGCCAGGTGGTGGAAGCCGAGAACCGCCTGCGGCGCCTACTGACCTCACCAGCCTCCACGTTCGAAGAGATGGAGCGGGTTGCAGTCTTGGTGGGCGAGGTGGCACCCGGCCCCGGAAGCCGGACGGCTCCGCGCGGGCGATGGTCCAAGCATCCCGAAGGGTATTGGGTCCGCTACATGCCGAGCGGCTATAGCCGAACGCGATTTGAAGTGTTTGTCCCTGAAGACAGCAAGATGATTGGCAAGGAATTGAACCCGGCGCAGCATATTGCGGTACCCGTGAATACGGCCCGCCAAAGGTTGCTGCAATCGGGCAGATTCTACGGCGAATAACCCAGATTCGGCAAAAAATAAGGAGAAAGGAGTCGGTGAGCGTTGCAGAGTCGCGGGGCGACATGTCATAATGCGTGTTTGCCGTCAGCCTGAATGTTCTCCAGGCCGGTGGAGTGTTGAGACAGATGTACGCAATCATTAAGACGGGCGGAAAGCAGTATAAGGCTGCAAAAGATGAGGTCATCATCGTGGATAAGCTTGAGGGCGAGCCAGGCGCTGCTCTTGAGTTCGACGAGGTTGTCTTCGTGGCAAATGACGGTTCGGTCAAGCTGGGTTCCCCTTACGTGAAGGGTGCCAAAGTGCGCGGAACCATTGTTCGCCAATTCCTCGGCGAAAAGGTCAACGCCTTCAATTACAAGGCGAAGAAGAACGTGCGCAAGCGCTGGGGCCACCGCCAACCGTACACATCGATTCGCGTGACAGAGGTCATCGCCGGCAAGTAAGCCGATAGGAAGCACACGTCATGGCAAATAAAAAAGTTCAAGGATCATCCCGCAACGGTCGCGATTCAAATTCTAAGCGACTCGGAGTTAAGCGCTATGCTGGCGAATCGGTCAAAGCAGGCGCCATCATCGTCCGCCAACGCGGCACCAAGTTCCATCCAGGTGAGAACGTCGGTATCGGCAACGATCACACGATTTTCGCCCTGATCCCCGGAACCATCAAGTTCGAAGGGCCCGAGAAGCGCCGCCGCATCAGCGTCTACGCACTCGCCGCAAACTAAGCCATCCGTCAAAAAAGCATGAGACCCATCCCAATCGGGATGGGTTTTTTGTTAAGAAATGCGCGAAGTGTGTGAGATGTGTGATATAGTCCACATATGCGTACGCGCATGGCATCATGGACATTCAGGAACTCTTTTACGGAAGCGTGACGGTTGGGGAGCGAGGGCAAATCGTGATCCCCGCAGAGGCTCGGGCCGAACTAGACATCAAAGCCGGCGACAAGCTCCTTGTCGGCAAGGACCCGATGCACGGTTGCCTCACGATTGGCAAACTGCAAACCATGCCGAAGGTTCTGGCTCAGTACCAAGCCGCCTTTGAACGCTTCTCTCAAGAAGCCCCGCTCGAGGAGGGTGGCGAATGACACGTTGGGGTTGGATGATCATGCTCGCTTTGACGAGCATTTCTTTTGCCGAACGCATCACTTTGGAAGAAGCTGTGGTGCGGGCGCAACGCGACGCGCCTTCTGTGCGGCTGGCGAGGCAGCAATACCTGCAAGCTCGCGAACAGTCCCGGCAAGCGCTGGGACTGCTCGGTTTTCGCCTGGATAGCCAGGCGGTTTACGAGCGCTACTTGCCCTCGCAGAGCTTTGGTCCCGGCTCCCCTTCGTCATCGGACGCCAAGCGGGTCGCTCTCACACTGAGCTATCCCGTTGACGTTCTAGGTCTCAACCGTAAAACCGCAGCCGCCGCAAGAAAAAACGAAGATGCTGCCAGCGAGGCGATCGAAGCAGAACTGAACCGTGTTCGTGGCATTGTCCGCGAGGCCTATGTGGGAGTCCTCCAAGCCCAGGATTCGGTCGCCGTTCGCGAAAGGGCGCTCGCCTCAATCCAAGGCACGTTGGCAAACCTACAAAAGCGATTCGCGGCCGGGGATATTCCACGGTTTGACGTGGTGAGGCTGGAGACTGAAGTTGTGCGCGGCGAATCCGAGCTCATCACCGCCCGAAACAACCTTCGGTTGGCCGAGCAGGTGCTGAACAACGCCATGGCTCGGCCGGTAGACGCGGAGATCGAAGTCGAGCCTGTTGACATGGAAGTGACCCTGCCGGGCAATGGAGATGGCCTTGTAGCGCTCGCCGAGCAGAACCGCCCCGAGCTGAGGCAGCTCCAAAACTTGCTGGTTGCCAGAGAATTTGTGACATTCGCAACTCGTATCGGCAATAGCCCGACACTCAGCGTTGCTGCGAACCAACTTTTCACTATCGACCCTGGCCCTTTCAATAACGGCAGTCAGGCGACGATCTCGGCGACCCTCAGCTTCCCACTGTTTGATAGCGGCATCACCCGCTCGCGGATTCGCGAATCGAAAATCCTGGAGGACCAAATCCGCTCGAATCTCGACCAAACGAAGCTGGGCATCGCGCTGGAAGTTCGCAGCAACTGGGTGCGACTCCAAAACGCGCTGCAGCGGCTCGCATCCGCGCGAAAAGCGGTGGAACTTCAGACCGAGGCTCTTCGGCTGGCGACTCTTCGATATGAGAACCAAGTCGGCATTCTGCTCGACGTGACCATTGCGCGCAACGACCTCACCGAGGCCGAGTTGAACCTATCGCTGGCCCAATACGATGCCTTGGCGGCCCAAGCCGCGCTCCGACGCGCGGTCGGCACCGATGACTTGAACCCCCAACCAAACTCATGAATCGTTCACTCCTTTTTGGCATTTTCTTGATCGCGGGTCTTTCGCTGACCGGCTGTGTGAACCGGCAGGCTCAAGCCGAAGCGAAAGAAACGCAAACAGTTCTGGCCGATCGCTCCGTGCCGGTTCAGGTGGTGACCGCGAGCCCGACAGATTTCGTCACTACGCTTCAAATCTCGGGAAACCTGACGAGCGGCGATGACTCCGTACTCACGGCGCAAGCCCCCGGGCGACTGGTGGCTGTCTTCGTGAAAGATGGCGACGCCGTGACGGCCGGCCAGGTCCTGGCTCGCCAAGACACCACCGACGCCCAAACCCGGATTCGGCAGGCTCAATCGCAGGTCGCAGCCGCGAGGGCCTCGCTCCGGCAAGCCCAAAACGACGCTGTCGTTCGACCGCAGGAATCCAGCTCCGCTGTTCGCGCCGCGCGAGCTCAACTCGCCCAGGCCGAGTCCGCGCTGCTGCGGGCCAGAAATGGCGCACGGGTGGAAGAGCGCGCTCAAGCGGACGCTGCGGTGCGCGCCGCCAAAACCGCGCTCGACATCGCCAAGAGCGATCTTCAGCGCGCCGAAAGGCTTTTTGGAGAGGGTGCTATCAGCCAGCGCGAGCTTGACCAGTATCGGCTTGGCCACGCCAACGCGCTTGCCGCCTACGAAAACTCGCTCGAGCAGAAGCGGATCGTGATGAACGCAACGCGCTCCGAGGATTTGCAGTCTGCGGAAGCAGGTGTTCGCCTCGCCCGGGAGAATTTGCAGCAAGCTCTCGCGAGCCAACGTGCAGACGTGCAGTTCGGGGACCGAGTGGACGCCGCCCGGGCTGCGCTTGCCGGCGCCGAAGATGCTGAAGTATTGGCCCGTCAAGCGGTGGAAGACGCGATCATCCGAGCCCCCTATAGCGGGCGGATTGCCGGAAAGCCCCTTCAGCCAGGTCAGTACCTGGCTCCCGGCTCGCCATTTGCGCGGATTGTTGGACTCGAAGGAATCTATTTTGAGGGAGACGTTCCCGAATCGCAAGTCGCGCAACTCAAGCCGGGCATGACCGTGGCGGTGACCGTGGATGCGCTCAAAAATCAAGCTCTTACCGGAACCATCGCCGCCGTCAACCCGAGCGGAGAATCGCTAGGGCGGCTTTTCAAAGTGCGAATCTCGCTCGATAACCTGCCAGATGGGCTGAGGTCGGGAATGTTCGCTCGCGGAAGCGTGGAACTTGCCCGCGATCCCGGCGCGATTCTTTTGCCGCCGTCAGCGGTGATCGGATTGGGTACCCAGCGCACCGTTTGGATTGCAGCCGGCACCAAAGCGGCCAAGCGGACGGTCACGGTGAACGGCTCGCAAAGCAACCGGTTGCGTGTGATCGGCGTTCGAGAAGGCGAGAAAGTCGTGGTGTCGGGGCAAAACCAACTGTCAGAGGGCGCGGTCATCCGGATCGAGACGCCCAAGGAGCAGTAAGCCATGGGACTTACAAAAGTAGCAATCTCGCGGCCGGTGTTCATTTTCATGCTCATCGTGCTGTCGATCCTTGTGGGTCTCTTTGCGCTCCAGCAGATGCGAGTGGAAGAAAACCCCGAGGTGCAGTTCGGTGTCATCACCGTCTCGACTGTCTATCCCGGCGCGGGTCCCGAAGAGATCGCGAACCTCGTTTCGCGGAAGGTGGAAGAGGCCATTTCGGGCGTTGCGGGTCTCAATGAAGTGACGAGCACGTCGCAAGAGGGCGTGTCGGTCGTGGTCGGCCAGTTCGAAATCGGCACCAACATGGACATCGCGCTCAACGATGTGCGGTCCCAGGTGGACCGAATCGTGGGCGAACTTCCGACTGAGGCCGAGAAGCCGACGGTCGGAAAGGTGGATGGCGCAAGTGAGCCCGTACTTTTGCTGGCTGCGAGCGCTCCCAATATGAACGCCCAGCAGCTCCGCGACCTGATCGACGACAAGATCTTGGACCGATTTGCACGAATTCCAGGCGTCTCGACGGTGAGTGTTGCGGGTGGTGATGAGCGAGAAGTCCAGGTGCGTTTGCGCACCGATGCCCTTAAAGCTTATGGACTTGGCATCGTGGATGTCCAGCGTGCCTTGCAGGCGACTTCGCTGAACGTGCCCGCCGGCCGCATGGTCACTTCGGACCGTGAAATCTCGGTGCGCGTCGCGAACGAGTACTCCTCGCTTGAAGATGTCGCGGCTACGGTCATTCGTATCAGCGATCCCCAAAACCCTGGAGATGGTGCGACCGTCAAGCTCACCGACATCGCTGAAGTCATGGACACCAGTAAGGAGAAGCGCGAGTACGCCCGGCTCAACGGCGTACCGAGCGTGAACTTGACGATCCAGAAATCGCGAGAAGGCAACGCCATCGAGATTTCTCACAAGGCGAAAGAAGTCATCGCCTCGGTAGACCAGGAATACGGTATCAAGATGACGAAGACGCAGGATGTGGCGGTGCGGGTCGAGGAATCGATCTTCGACCTCACGTTCGCGCTCGTGTTCGGCATCATCCTTGTCACGGCCATTGTCCACCTCTTTTTGCACGACTGGCGTGGAACACTCATCGTGGCGCTCGCGATCCCCATCTGTTTGATGGCGACGCTGATGGTGCTGTGGATACTCGGATTCACCCTGAACAACATGTCGTTGCTGGCGCTCTCGCTCGCAATCGGCGTGTTGGTGGACGACGCGATTGTGGTTCTAGAGAACATCTATCGCCACCTTCGAATGGGTGAGGATCCGCAGACGGCGGCCCTCAATGGTCGCGGCGAGATCGGTCTGGCCGCCATCGCCATCACTCTTGCCGACGTGGTCGTTTTCCTCCCGCTCGGTTTCATGGGCGGTGTGGTGGGGCAGTTCTTCAAGCCGCTTGGAATCGGGTTTGCGGTGGCGGTGATGCTCTCGCTGTTCGTTTCCTTCACGGTGACGCCGATGCTCGCCTCGCGCTGGTACGCCGAGGGCGAGGACGTCGAAGCAAAGCGGTCCCGCTTTGCCAAGTGGTTCGACCGCTCGTTCGACCGCTTCGCCGAGGGTTATCGGCGGTCGTTGGAGTGGTCGCTCAATAACCGCTGGTTCGTGTTCATCACGGGCTTTGTTTCGCTGCTCGCGGTGTTCATGGTCATCGGCGGTAGCTTCGCCGAATCGGCTTCGGCTGCGGCGTTCGGTGCCCCGATGGGCCTGGTCCGGGCCAGCATCTTGATTGGCTTCATCGCATTCGTGATCTCGTCCCTCAAGTACCGCAAGCTCATTCTGCGACCGCTCTGGGGCGCATTGCTCTTCGCGTTGGTGTTCCCGGCCTCGGGCTACTTGGGATACACCTTCCGTCAGTGGAAGCAAGAAGAGATCTTCAAGTTTTCGTTCACGCCACCAGCCGACAGTGGATTGGTGACGATCCGCGCCGAAATGGCGCCGGGTACTACGCTCGAAAACACGCTCGCAAAGGTGATCGAGATCGAACAGATCGCGATGAAGCACCCCGACGCCCAGTTTGTGCTGACCGACGTGGGTAACTGGTCGGGTGACTTCGGCGGCGGTGGCGGCACGCGCGGTACGAACGTCGCGCAGATGACGGTGAAGCTCCACGAAAAGAAAGCTATTCTGGATACGTTGCAACCTTGGGTCAAGCACGACCACCCGCTTCGCACGCGAACGGACACCTCGGTCGCGGGCGATTTGATCAAGCAGATCGGAAAAGTGCCCGGCGTGAAGACCATTATCAGCACGCAGTCGGCGTTTGGGTTCGGTTCGCCGATCCAAGTTTCGTTGCGATCGGACGACCGCGCCCTCCTGCAGCGCACGGCAGCCAACATCATTTCGCGCCTTGAGGCGGGCGAGATCGATGGCGTGGTCAGCCCCGAACTGAGCTCGCGGGCCGGCAAGCCAGAACTCCGTGTCGAGCCGAATGAACTGAAAATGGCCGACGCCAATGTGACGACGGCCGAGCTGAGCGGCGTGATGCGCACGCTCTACGAAGGCAACGACGACACCAAGCTGCGCCTGGCGGGGCGCGAGTACCCCGTGCGGGTGATGATGCACCTCGATGACCGAAACAACCCGGACCTGATGCAATCGGTGCCAGTGAGTTACGACCAGGGCAATCCGATCTACCTGGACCAAGTCGCGCAGCTCGTGGAAGCGACATCGGTGGACAAGGTCGAGCGCCGCGCCCGACAAGAGGAAATCCTGATCAGCACTCAACTGCTGACCGGATTCGCCGCAGGCTCGGTGCAGT
>JALHPH010000067.1:539-8018 GCA_022842565.1 Fimbriimonadaceae bacterium | reverse complement strand
GACCACGTGGAGGGCTTCGCCAAAGAATGCGCGGTGGTCACTCACTATCGGCTGAAGAACGATCCCGATGGCGGCATCATGGTGGACCCCGAGGCCAAGCTGGAAGAGGAGCTCATCATTCGGCCCACTAGCGAAACCATCATCTGGAATACCTACAAGGGATGGATTCAGAGCTACCGCGACTTGCCCCTGCTCATCAATCAGTGGGCCAATGTGGTTCGTTGGGAGCGCCGCACTCGGCTCTTCTTGCGCACAGCCGAATTCCTGTGGCAGGAGGGGCATACCGCCCACGCGACTTTCGACGAGGCAGAGGCCGAAGCCAAGCAGATGATGGAAGTCTATCGGTCTTTCGCCGAAGACTTTATGGCGGTGCCTGTTCTTTCTGGGCTTAAGTCGGAGGGCGAGAAGTTCGCCGGCGCCCACCACACCTACTGCATCGAGGCGCTGGTGCAAGATGGCCGCGCGATCCAAGCGGGAACCTCGCACCACTTGGGTCAGAATTTTGCCAAGGCTTTTGATGTCCAATTCCAGACCTCAGAGGGAACGCTGGACTATGTTTACGCGACTAGTTGGGGCGTCTCCACGCGATTGATTGGAACGCTGATCATGGCGCACTCGGACGATAAGGGCTTGGTCCTGCCTCCTCGCATGGCGCCCATTCAGGTGGTGATCGTGCCCATGGGCCGCGACGACGAGACCCGCGCCAAGACCTATGCCGCGAGCGACGCTCTGGCTGCCGAGCTGAAAAAGGCTGGCTGGGATGACGTGAAGATGCGCACCCACGTGGATAAGCGCGAGAAAGAATCGCCCGGCTTCAAATTCAATGACTGGGAGCTCAAAGGTGCGTGTTTGCGCATCGAGCTGGGCCCCCGCGATCTGGAGTCGGGCAGCGTGATCATCAGTCGCCGGGACCTTGGTGAGAAAGTCACCGTCGCCCTCGCCGACGTCGTGAGCCACTGCAAGGCCCAACTTACCGAGATGCAATCGGCGCTATTCCAAGCCGCCTTGGCGCGAAGGACCGAAATGACTCGCCGCGTCGATACTTGGGACGAATTCCAGAAGGCTTTCGAGGGCGAGGGCGGCGCGGGATTCATCGTCGCCCATTGGGACGGCACCCAAGAAACCGAGGATGCAATCTCAGAGGCTACGAAAGCGACGATCCGCGTGATCCCGCTCGCGCCGCTCCATCCCGATGACGAAACGCCCGGAACCTGCGTCTACAGCGGCAAGCCGAGCGAGCGTCGCGTGGTCTTCGCCAAAGCGTACTAAGACTCTTACCGGATCCCGGTGGATTGCGGGCTCGCGACCACTTTCACCCCGCGTGGCGGGGTGAAAGTGAACTTGATTTCGGCGGGAATGAAGCCGGTGCGCACGTCCATGCTCCAGTTGAGCCGCCTGGCGCCGGCGTCTTGACCGCCTGTCACGCGAACAAGCTCATAGGGATGGATGGCTGTTTTCTTCGTCAGTTCGAAGGCGGTCCATTCGCCACCCTGCCGCATCGTCACGGTGCAATTAAGCTCTTTGAGCTTTTCTTCGGGGCGTCCGACCGAGTACCACGGTCGGAACGGGCTACCGGGCCGAAGCAAGAGCGCGCCCTGCAGCAGCTTGACTGGCTGCGCCGCCGAGCTTTGCACCATCAGCGGCAGGCGTTGGAGCAACACTTCAAGGCGACCCCTCGGCTCGCCGTAGCTAGCGACTTCCACCTGGCTAAGCGCTAAATCATGGTGCCACAGCTGCCTGCCGTCAGCGACCAAACGTTGACTCAACTGGCCCGCGCGGTAGTTCCAGAGCTCCAAAAAGCTGCCGGACTCATTGCGGACGAAATACAAATTGGTGCGCAGCTCCACGGTCCTGGAGCCCTCTTCCGTGCCCTCCATCAGCAGCGCGGTGCCATTGGACATGGCCAATTGGCCGAGGGCTTCCTCCAGAGGTGCTGAGGCCTGTGCCCAAGCCGCCGAGGCCACCGCCATGCCAATCATCACCGCTCCACAACGCATGGAAATACGACGCAATTTCGGCATCCCTGGTTCTATAATGGTCAAAACCGACAATTCATTCCCCTGGTTTGGGAGGCACACACTCATGAGCTACGAAGCATCCTACCTATATCGTTTGCGTCACTCTGCAGCGCACCTGATGGCGCAAGCCGTCCAAGAGATCTTCCCGAAAGTACAACTGGCCATCGGCCCCCCGGTCGAAAACGGCTTCTACTACGACATCGAATTCCCCGAGCAGCTCCGCGAGGAGGACCTTGTGCGCATCGAAAAGCGCATGAAGGAACTGGCTAAGCTCGATCAACGCATCGAGCGAATGGAGGTCTCGCGGGACGAAGCAAAGGAATTGATTCTGGATGCAGCGATCCCCGGCATGGGAGCAGAAGTGGCGGAATACAAACTCCAACTGCTCGATGCAATCCCCGGGGGCGAGACGATCAGCTTTTATGACCAAAAGCGCACCGACCGCGAAGGCGTCCAGCACCGATTCCTGGACCTGTGCCGCGGCCCCCACGTCGAGACCACCAAAGAAATCAAGCACTTTAAGCTGATGTCCATCGCTGGAGCCTATTGGCGGGGCAACGTGAAGAACAAGCAGCTGACCCGCGTCTATGGCACCGCCTTCGAGACGGCTGAGGAGCTAGAAGCCTATCTGCACATGCTGGAGGAGGCCAAGAAGCGCGATCACCGCGTGCTGGGCAAGGAGCTTGGGCTGTTCATGTTCAGCCCGATCGTGGGCACGGGCCTCGCGCTTTGGCTGCCGAAAGGGGCCATCCTCCGCGAGACGATGATCGACTTTATGCGCCAGGAGCAGATCAAAAAAGGCTACGAGCCGGTCGTGACGCCCAACCTGGCCAGCATCAAGCTGTACGAGAAATCCGGCCACATCATCAACTATCGCGACAAGATGTTCCCGTTCATGCTGGATACGAACGCGGAAGGCGAAGTTGAAGACACGTTCATTCTCAAGCCGATGAACTGCCCGTTCCACATCGAGATTTACAAGTCGCGGCTGCGCAGCTACCGCGACTTGCCGGTGCGGTATGCAGAGTTCGGCACGGTCTATCGCTACGAGCAGAGCGGGGAAGTCACGGGCATTCTGCGGGCGCGCGGCTTCACCCAAGACGACGCGCACCTGTTCGTTACACCCGACCAACTGGGCGAAGAGTTCATCGGCGTGGTCGAGATCATCCAGTCCGTGCTGGGCAAGCTGGGGCTGACCAATTACCGCGTCCGCGTCGGGACCAAGGACCCCACCAGCGACAAGTACATCGGGCACGACGACAACTGGGAGAAGGCGACGTCGGCCATCATCAACGCTTGCGAAAAGCTCGGTCTGGAGTACGAACTCTCGCCTGGCGATGCGGCGTTCTATGGCCCCAAGCTCGATATCATTATTAAGGACGCCCTCGGCCGCGACTGGCAGATGGGCACCGTGCAAGTGGACTACAATCTCCCCGAGCGCTTCGACCTGGAATACATCGGCGAGGATAGCAAGCCCCACCGGCCCGTGATGATCCACCGGGCGCCGTTCGGCTCTCTCGAACGCATGATTGGCCTGATGACCGAGCAATACGCCGGAGCATTTCCTTTCTGGCTTGCGCCGGTACAGGTCGCCATCCTGCCCATCGCAGACCGCCATGCCCGCTATGCCCAAGTTATCGCTGAGAAGCTGCAGGGATACCCCTCCCACGGCTACAAGCCCGATGCCGAGCACGACGGCGGTCAATGGGCCGACACATGGGCCGACATCCCCGCAATGGGGCTGCGCGTCACGGTCGATGCGTCGCGCGAGACCATCGGCAAGAAGATACGGGAGCAGACTCAGATGAAGGTCCCGGTGATGCTGATCGTCGGCGACAAGGATATCGAAGCAGGGACCTGCGGCGTGCGAATGCGCGAAGAGGGTGACCTCGGCGCCCAGCCTTTCGCCGAGGTCCTCGCGAAGCTTCAGGCTCTGGCTTGACGTCGCAGTCGGAGCAATCCAAGGCCCGCAGCGAGCGACAGCATCGTTGCGGGCTCTGGAACCGGCGAGTACTGGCCAGGATTCGCCAGGTCAATGTACTCGTTGCCGACCGGGAAGATCGGATTGGGGGCAAGGCGCGAACCGTAAATGTCGCCGACGGCCGAGATAACCCAATCCGCGTTACCTACTTGCCCCGTGCCTGCAGAGAATGGCCGGTTGCGCGAGATGCCGCTACCACGGGCCGTATCTAAATAGCTGAGCGAATCGACCAATGTCGATGCACTTTGAACGCTCGAATTGTAGATATTGATCGTATCGGCGTTTCCTAGGTTCGATAGTTGGCCGTAGCTGAAAATTCGCACCGAAGTCGAAAGCCCCCAATAACTCCGGAAATTCTCGGCAGTCATCTGAGTTAAGATGATTGACTCACCCGCAGCCACGTTGCCGAACAGTCCACCGAAAAGATGAGGGTCGTTCACGTTGTTGTCGTTGTACGAATAACTAGAGATATCGAGCGTAGCGTCGCCAACGTTAGTCAGCTCGAAGAACTCGCGCTGGCGATTGGCGCCAGTGCCTGGGCCAGTCAGCCCTTGACCTTCAGACATAAACTCCGTGATGCGAAGAACGCCTTGCGCAGGCGTATAGGCCGCGATGAGTGCGAGCAAGGAAAAAGAGACAAACAATTTCACCCGGCCATTGCACTGGAATTCTATTAAGATTGTATTAGCATTTACCTATCGGAACGGAAGTCCTGGCGATGTTAGTGGGCTAAGGATTCAGTGCGAACGAACCGATAGACGCGGTAGAGGCTATTTCTTGTGAAAAAACGCGCGTTTACGTTGGTCGAAATCATGATCGTGGTCATGATCATCGGCATCCTTTTGGCGGTCGCCGTGCCGCAGTGGGTGGGTGCTCGCGAACGATCGCGCGAACGAGCTTGTCTCAGCAACCTCAAAGAGATTGCCAACGCTAAGGACCGTTGGGCGATGGAGAACCGCATGAGCGGCGCTGCCACCCCAAGTGCAACCGATATCGCTCCTGAGTTCCTAAAGGGCTCCATGCCGGTCTGCCCGAGCGGCGGCACCTATACTATCGGTGTGGTGGACGATGAGCCAAGCTGCAGCGTGCACGGCACGCCGAGCACGCTCATTCCGTAACTATTCTCGCCGAAGCGCCGCCACCGGCTCCATGCGACCTGCGCGGATCGCCGGCACCATGCCGCTCAGCACGCCCACCAACACGCAGACACCCAGGCCAAAGAGGACCAAACTCGGTGTCAGCTCGGGCTTGATGACGGTGTAGCTGGCCAGCACCCACGAGACAAGCGCACTAAACACAAATCCCGCTGCGCCGCCCACCAGCGCGATCAAGATGCTCTCAAAAACGAACTGCTGAAACACGTCCGTGCGCTGCGCGCCGACGGTTTTGCGGATGCCTATTTCGCGCGTTCTCTCGGTGACACTCATGACCATCACGGCCATAATGCCGATGCCACCCACGAAAAGGGCGATGCTGGTGAGCCCAGTCAGCAGCCACGTCACGATGTTCATGAGGCGATAAACCAGCCCGAGAAGGTCCTCTTGCGTGAGCACGCTGTATTGCTGAGCGTTCAAGCTCTGGCCGAGGACTGCATCCAGCCGCTTCACGAGCTCGCGCGGCTCAGCTTCGGGTTGGCTCTGCACCATGATACGGTCGATCTGGGCGTCGGGTGTTTGGGCATGGAATTCGCGAAAAGGTACGTAAACGACGTTCTGGAAGCCGCCCATGCTGAATAGGCTGTTCTCGCTGGCTTCGTCCTCGGTTACGCCGATGACGGCGTACTCTTCATCGTTGATGAGCACCTCTTTGCCGATCGCGGTCGTCTTTCCGAAAAGCTTCTTGGCGGCGACTCCGCCGATCACCGCCACCCGCTTGCCCTTGTCAGCCGGGCCATAGACCCGCCCCTCTTTCAGCTGGGTCGGGTGCATTTCGAACCAGCTGGGCGTGGCGGCGATGAGCACCGGGAAGGCCTGGGTTCCGCCGAAACTGATGCCGCCGCCGATAAAAGTGAGAAGCGCAGTCTGCACGACTCCGGGTTGCCGGGCCAGCGCCTCGGCGTGCGATGGTTTCAGGTAGCTTTGGCCGCCCAGGTTGGGGTTGAAGCTCATCTGGCTGGTATCCACGCGAGCCGGTAGGACCACCAAAACGTTCACGCCTAGGTCGCGAACCTGGCCTGCTACGTCCTTTTGCACCCCCCGCGCGATGCCGATGAGCAGGAGAATGGCCACCATCGCCACGAACACCCCGAGCGCTGAAAAGAAAACGCGGGTGCCTTGCTCCCGCAATGAAGAGAGGGCCGCCCCGAAGTTCGCGATGAGTCGTTGCACTGTGGGGTTCAACGAGATGAAGCCTGGATTCGTTCTCGGCACGATGACACGGGCATTACAAAGCCCTCCCGGGGGCCGGGAGGGCTGAACATTTTGCGACCTAGATCAGTCAGTCCTTTTCAGGCGGGACTGCGGTGGCCCCGGCACCATCAATTGGCTGCCCGGTCCTTGAGTCAATCACGGTTGGTTCGACCTTGCTCGCGTTGGCTACCGACGAGGGATCGTTAGGATCAACAACGAACTTTTCCTCCTTGGGACCGCAGCCAAAAAGTGCAATCGCGCAGAGCATTATGAGGGTGAACTTGGTAAAGTATTTCATTCCGGCTTCAAGAAAGGATAGTACATGTAACCGGTTCCTTGTGTGGGTCGGAAATAGGCCATGGAATCGATCCACTTCGCGTGACCATCAAGGAACACTACAGGAGCCTTACCCATATCGAGGGTCCGCCTTGCAGAATCGCGAAGGCTCAGATACAGCTGAGGCGCAGCGCGCTTGACTCGCATATCCCACCTGAAATAGGGACCAAAAGTTTGGTTGGTCTGACGGCCATAGGGTGCCCAAATGGTGTAATAGTTGAAGGTGTCGTTGCGCACCGGTGCACGACCATATTTTGCTAACCACCAGTCTGGTGCCGTCGACTCCACGAGGAGCGACTGCATGGATGGATCGCCAACTTCGCCGGAAGATTTACTCGGCAAGTTTGACTGAATATTGGGAGTCCAAGCGTTCTCGCTGCTACCGCCCAAGAGTCCTGCAAATCGCGAAGAGGTACCAAACCCGTAGTAGCTATCCGACCAATAGGGCGAGCCATAAAGTTCGGAGCGAGGGGGAATACCAAACGCGATAAACGGGCTGATCTTCAGCGGGTTCGGGATCGAGTGATCTTCGTACTTGGGCGAGGCCAGGATTTGCCAGTTCTTCATGTAAGGCATCGTCGCCGTCAGCCACGTTCCGATACGGCGGCCCGAAGCAAACTGGAACGGATACTGGATCGTGGGATCCTGAATGAACGACGGCGGCAAGAGGTCGTCGTGATCACCCTGATAAACAATCACGGCTAAGCCGGTCTCTTTCATGGCGACCATATACGTTGTTCGCTTGGCCGATTCGCGGGCTTGGCTGAGCACCGGGAAGAGAATGGCGGCCAGAATC
>JALHPH010000067.1:0-529 GCA_022842565.1 Fimbriimonadaceae bacterium | reverse complement strand
GATAATCGCGATCACCACCAAGAGCTCGATCAGCGTGAAGCCACCACGCCCTCGTGCTCGTTCAGACGGGGCAGACTGCCCGAACAATAACATCCCTTCATAATAGCGCGAAAATAAAAAAACTGGGAGGAAACTCCCAGTTTTTTTAACCTTGTCTGGGTACTGAGCCTAGACAGGCGTCATCACGAGGTCGCTTTCCACCATTGAGCGTCCATTTTCGATGAAGTACTCAAATTCGTGCGGAAACACTCGGAGTGCCGCCGCGACGGGCCAAGCCGCCGCATCTCCCAACCCACAGAACGAGCGCCCGTCAATCTGCTTAGTGATTTCCAGCAAGAGGTCCATGTCGCCCTTCTGGCCATTGCCTTGAACAATCCGATCCATGATCTGTAGCATCCATTTGGTCCCTTCGCGGCAGGGGGTGCACTTGCCGCAGCTTTCCATGGCGTAGAACTGCGCGGTCCGCCAAATGAACTTGACGATGCAGGTCTTTTCGTTGAGGAACATGGCAGCGCCGCTCCCCACCATC
>JALHPH010000066.1 GCA_022842565.1 Fimbriimonadaceae bacterium | reverse complement strand
AATGGATTCCGTCGCGCGAACGAGCGATTCGTCGCCCTCGTAAGACTCTTTATGTCTTTGCAAGCAGGCGATACTTTCCCTTCGTTTTCACTCCTTGATCAGCACGGAAATCAGCGCACCAACGCTGACTTCTTGGGCAAGCCTGCCATTTACTACTTCTATCCAAAGGACGACACGTCGGGGTGCACTGCCCAGGCGTGCGGCTTCCAAGAGCAGCTTCCCGAGCTTGGCACAGCGGCACATGTCATTGGCATTTCGCCTGATTCGGTGAAGAGCCACCAGAAGTTTGCACAGAAATACAGCCTTGAGTTCACGCTGCTTGCGGACACCGAGCAGGCGTTATGCCAGGCTTGCGGAGTTTGGGTCGAGAAATCGATGTACGGCAAGAAGTACATGGGCGTCGAACGAACGACCTATTGGGTTGATTCCGAGGGTGTGATTGTGCGGGTTTGGAACAAGGTTAAGCCGGCAGGCCACTCCGAAGAGATCCTTGCCGCGTTACGCGGTTAAGCGGTCGGTATACTGCGACGCCATTATGTCCGAGCGGATCACCGCGCCTCGCATCTTTCAACTGAAGCAAGATCGCACAAAAATTGTGTGCGCGACCGCGTACGATGCACTCGAAGCCTCGCTGCTCGATGAAGCAGGCGTGGATTTGATTTTGGTGGGTGACTCGGTGGCGAGCGTAAAGCTTGGCCTCGCGAACACTGTTTTTGCAACTCTTGAGATGATGGTTCACCACACTGCGGCGGCAGCGCGTGGCGTTGAGCGGGCATTGGTGGTCGGCGACTTGCCCTTTGGGTCGTACCAATCCTCGGTTTCGCAGTGCGTGGATTCGGCTTCCAAGCTGATGCAGGCGGGCGCGCGAGCGGTGAAACTGGAGGGCGACTTCCCCGACCGCGTGGCGGCACTCACCCATGCGGGAATCCCGACTATGGGGCATCTGGGAATGACTCCGCAATCAGTGAACAAGTTCGGCGGTCATCGGGTGCAGGCCAAAGATGCGGACGGCGCGGCTTCTTTACTTGCTTCGGCGCTTGAATTGCAGCAGGCTGGGGCCTTTGCGATTGTCTTGGAGCTTGTGCCTTCTGAGGTGGCTCGATCTGTGACAGAGGCGCTCTCCATACCGACGATTGGTATCGGGGCTGGTCCGTATTGCAGCGGCGAAGTGCAGGTTTGGTCAGACCTTTTGGGGCTTGGAACTCGCACTTATAAGCACGCGAAGCCGTACCTCTCGGGTCGCGAGCTGATTTTGGGGGCCCTTCGCCAATATGCGGCGGAGGTACGCGAAGGAAAATTTCCATCTGAGGACAATTCTTTTTGAAGGTCTTTGGGTCTTTAGCGGATTTTCGAGCGTGGCGTGCAGGATTGCCTCATGTGGGGTTCGTTCCGACGATGGGCGCGCTGCACGAGGGCCACGGCTCGCTGGTTAAGGCATCCGCCCAGCAATGCTCTGAGACAGTTGTCTCCATCTATGTGAATCCCACTCAGTTTGGCCCAGGGGAGGACCTGAGCCGTTACCCGAGGCCACTGGAAGCCGACCTGGAAAAATGCCGCGCCAGCGGAGCAACCGCGGTGATATGCCCAACGACTGAAGACATGTATTCCAACACGACAACCGTCGTAACCACCTCGGGGCCGTCTGAGAAGTTCGAAGGTGAATTCCGGCCGCACCACTTCCAGGGCGTTACGACTGTGGTGGCTAAGTTGCTGAATATCGTTCAGCCTAATGATGTGTTTTTCGGGCTGAAGGACCTGCAACAGTGCGCGGTGATCCGCAACATGTTGATGTCGCTTTGTTACGGTTGCAGAATGCACGCATTAGAGACAGTGCGCGAATCCAGCGGATTAGCTCTTAGTAGCCGCAACCAATACCTCAGTGACGAAGCCCGCGTACGTGCATCGCTTCTATACGCAACGCTTAAACAAGTAGCCACACGTCTATCTATTGTTGGTTTCTTAAGTGTAGAGCACCTCCAGGAAGTGCTTGATACTGCTAGATCTAATTTAGATTCTCACGGCTTTTCGGTGCAGTACTTGGCGGTTGTGGACGAGCTATCCTTTGAACCAGCGCGCACACTTAAGGGTGCTCGGGTGATCGTTGCGGCCTATTTCGAGGGCGTTCGGCTCATTGATAACTGCGCGATTATCGTCTAAGCCTGTTAGATTTTCATGAAGTTTTGGCGAAAGATGCCAGGATATGCTTGCAAACACAAATACTCTGCGGTATATTGCAGCTACGCCCAAAGCGTAGGTAACTCATAATGTCGAAAAATGTCGATTCCATTACTCGTGCTCTAAAGCTGAAAGCCGCTCCTAAGCAAAATGCTCTCACCTTTAGACTTGGAACTAAGAAGCTCACACTTCCCTTCGAAGTTAGGACGCTGCAAAGCGATGGATTTGTGTTCCTTCACATCCCCCCCGCAGCTGGAATCCTGAAAGTCACTGGTGAAGGGCTGGAATTAGTCGAGAATGACGATGAAGCTGTAGCCGCTCAAGCCTCTTTCCGCAAGCCGCGAGCTAAGCGTGCCGTCCGACGTGCCCCCAAGACCGTGGAACTCCCAAATGAGCTCATGAGTGCTCTCAACAAGATTCCAGCTGGCCACAAGCTCGTTTTTGATGCTAACGGTGCTCCCCGACTCGTGAAGATGCGCACCCGCCGCAAGTCCTAACCCCCATCCAATACACCTTGATACCGGAAGATTCCCGCACAACGGGCACAAATCTTCCGGTATCATTTTGCAGCATCTTGCCGACGTAGCTCAGTGGTAGAGCGGCTGTTTTGTAAACAGCGGGTCGCGGGTTCGAATCCTGTCGTCGGCTCCAGATTCTTTCCTAAAGCGAGTTCTTAGGGTCGCTCAATTGTTGCCCTGTCAGCCAGGCCATAATTGCGCCCAAAACAACGACCGAGCCGCTGAGGATCATCATGCTGGGCACACCATTGTTCTTCGCGTGCGATCCCAACAACGGGAGCGCGAGTGGCGCGCTTCCCGAGAGCGCCCAGATGTGCATGGCGAGCACTCTTCCACGCAGTCGTTCTGGAGCAATCAGTTGGAAAAGTGTATTGGTAGTGTTAAATTGAGTGATAGTAGCGAAACCGCAAAGTGCGAACAGAGCGTAAACAACCCATGGCTCACGAGTAAACGAAAGCGCCAGGAGAGCCAGACCCAAGGCGGTCATTGCTGCCCGAACGATAATGCCCTTAAACGGTCGGTGAGAAACTGAAATGAGCATGAGCAGGCCCGAAATCGCACCGATCCCCACCATCGTATAGATTAAGCTGAGGCCCTTCGCATTGAAACCCATCACTTCTTTCGCAAAGGCTGGAATGAAAGGGATGTAAGCCAGTCCAAAGACAGAAACAGTTGTTTCCATTAAAAAAAGCCGCTTCAGTCGCGGCTCTCGCCAGGTGTAGAGGATGCCCTCGAGGAGCAGATCCTTGATCGGTTGGACCCGCGTGCTTGTGGCAGAGAGATTTGCTTTGATGGATAGGACTGAGATGATGAGGGCACTATAAGTGAGCGCGTTGACTAGATAGCAACTTTGTGGCCCAAAGCGCGCCAACAGCACACCACCCAGTGCTGGACCCACGATACGTGCCAGGTTGAACGTTCCCGCCTGCAAAGGAACAGCGGATGCAACGAGATCGCGTGGCACCACTGTTGCGATGAGAGACTGCCGAGCCGGCATTTCGATCGTCGAAGCGAATCCGTTCACAAGCGCCGCGATCAGGACAAACTCATACTGGACAACGCCCATGTGGTTGGCCCAGGCCAGCCAAGCCGCGCTGGCAGCAAAGACCATTTGCGTAATGACAAGGACTTTTCGGCGATCGACGACGTCGGTAATGGTCCCGGCGATGGGGCCAAAAATGCTCACCGGGATCATGCTGCAGAAGGCGACCATCGCGAGCTTATGCTCGTCTCCCGTCAGTTCGAATACAAGCCAACCCTGGGCAACAGTTTGCACCCAGCTCCCCATAAACGAAACAAATGCCCCTATCCAGAGCACTCGAAAATCGCGGATGGCAAGGGGGGCAAAGGGGTTTCGTTTTTTGGGCGGGGGATCGGCTAGTAACTCCTCCTGCGCCATTGGCCCCAGTATACGCGCTATACTCGCACCGGCACGGCGCGCAACTTGGGGAGGCATTCGCCGGAGCGGGGACACGATTGCAGACTGAAACTCAAGCCACCGAGACCAGCGTAGCCACGCGAGCGCCGCTTCTACTAGAACGTGGCACCCCGGTGCGGTGGCTCTATTGGCTAGGCGGCTACTTCCTGTATACGCTCTTCCACCTTGTCGGTCTGCCGATTGTCATTGCTCGGTTCGTCGGTCGGCTGCGCAGCGGTCAGTACCGTGGAGTCGCGGCTTCCCGGTTTTGGGGCGGAAGCAAACCGTTGCATGCCGCCGAATGGGTGATTTGCGTCGCCAGTGGCCTTGGTGAGACTCGCACTGCCGTGGCTGCAGCCGAAGAAATCCGCCGCGAGTACAGCGTTCCGGTGGCTGCGCTGACTCAGCTTCCACGTATGCCGTCGGCGCTGCGCCGCGACGCGACCGACTTCCCCATCGGCTTCGCGCCATTTAACTCGCCGCATAGTGCTCTGCTTTTCCTATGCCGATGGCGTCCAAAAGTCATTCTGTTTGTAGAATTCAGCGGCAATTATCACTTGGCATTCTGGGCGCGCGTGATGGGGGTTCGCACTGCGCTCATCAATGTGAATATGCCCGAGACCCGGCTACGCCGTCTGCAGCGCAAGCCCTTGGGGCGCTGGCAGTTCAGCTTCTTGCACGCCTTTTGCGTGCAGGCCAATACGCACCGCGAGCGGTTGATTCGATTGGGAGTTTGCCCAGGTCGGGTTACGACGGTGGGAGTTGGGCTGCAGTCGGCCGCGCCGATGTCCTCATCGACCGATGTAGCCCGGCGCAAATGGCGCAAGCTGCTCCAGGTAGCCGAGGACGAGCAGCTTCTTATTGCCGGCAGCACCTACCACGAAGAGGAAACTCAGCTCCTGGAGGCGTTTCGGCAGTTACAGGAAACCCATCCTCGCGCCGTTTTGCTGCTGGCTCCCCGGCATCAGAACCGCCCCGGCGGACCCGCCTCGGCGCTGGAAGCGCTCCATCTGGACTACGAAAAGAGGAGCCTATTGGACCGGCATCAGCGAGTCGCGTCCATCATCATGCTTGACACAGTCGGAGAGTTACGCGAGGCCTACGCGGCGGCCGACCTTACTTTTGTCGGCGGAAGTCTGGTGACAAACGTTGGCGGTCACACGCCGCTGGAGCCGTTTGCCTGGGGGCTGGGCATCACCATCGGACCCTATTTTGGCCAACACGAGGCACCCGTTTACCTGGCCGAGCGAGCTGGAGTTCTGACAATCTGCGCGACGCCGGAGAGCTTGGTCGCGACATGGCGCGAGAAGCTGGACGATCCGAGCGAACGAGAAAGGGTGCGCGAGCGGGCCTTTGCGGTGCTTGAAAAGGCCGAGGCGGTGTTTGCACAATCCTACGACCAGGTCACGCGGGCGCAGTACGCTTAAGCTAGGTCCCAGTTGATAAGCGCGTCGAGTTCGGCTCGCGTCCAATGCTGGAAGTCCTCGGGCGGGTCGGCATGGAAGGTAAGGCGCTCGCCGGTTTCTGGGTGATTCACGCTCAGCATGGCGGCGTGCAGCTGCATCGGACCCTTGGCCCAGTCACCGCGTGCATAGCTCGCATCACCGATGATCGGGTAGCCGGCAGCCTGCAGGTGCACCCGAATCTGGTGCGTCCGGCCCGTTTCGAGTTGCGCAGCGAAAAGGCTCGAAGTGGAATCATGGCGTAGTCGCAGGATGTGAGTCACGGCGGGCTTCCCTTTCGGGTGGACGGCCATTTTCCGGCGGTCATGCACATCCCGGGCGATGGGCGCCTCAATGCGCAAACGCGGCTCGGGGAGCGAGCCCTGGCAAATGCCGAGGTACCTGCGCAGGGCGGATTTTTCTTCGATCTGCTTGGCCAGGGCCTCGTGGGCGGTGTCGCTTTTGGCCACCATTAAAAGTCCGGTGGTTTCTTTGTCGAGACGGTGAACAATGCCCGGCCGAAACTCGGCTGATCCTGTGCTCAGCCTACTTTCCTGGCGGCCCAGGAGTGCGTTCACGAGTGTGGCTTCCTTGAGCCCGGGTGCAGGGTGGGTCGCCATGCCGCGGGGCTTATTGACAACCATAAAGCTGGCATCTTCGAAGATGATGGGGATCGGGATATCAGAGGGAGTCAGGTTGTGGGGCTCACGATCAGGAAGCTCATCCCAGGCGATTTCCATGCCGACTTTGATGGGGAACGAGGCCTTGCGCACCTCCCCGTTCACCGTCACCACGCCGTCCGAAATCCATCGCGCTATCTTTGCCCGCGAGCAATCGGGCCAGATGTCATGGAGATATCTATCGAATCGCTCGGTGTGGTCAGCGACGACTAGGTTCATGGTCGGCATGCTTGAAGCGAGGATACTCCCCATAGCGGGCCCAGATTTCGCTCAAGAGCATCGCTTCGCGCTCGTTCAGGTGCTTCGAAAAGTAGTTGTTAATGGCGTCTCGGTGTTCGGGCCAGCTACGGACGCGGGCGTCGTACCCCAGCGGAGTGAGCTTGGCATAGGTGCAGCGGGAGTCGGGTCCGCTGCGTTCCCGAGTCACATAGCCTGCCTTGACCATTCGGTCCACGAGCCGCGTGAGACCGCTGGGCGAGAGTACCGTTGCGGAGAGAAGTTCGGACATATTCAGCGACTGATCAGGGGCGTCTTCCAACGCCAAAAGGACTTCGTACACGTCCATCGCCACCGCTCCCCGGGCGGTGACTTCTTGATTGATTTTCCTGATCAAGCGGGAATGCGTAAAAAGCAACCCCACAAATGCCTCTTTAAATTCCTGTTTCATCAATCAACCTTGCGTTAGCAACAACTTGGCCCTCATCAATCTACGTCTGAATCAAGTGGCACTGAGCATTTTTCTTTACTGGTATGCATCACAAAACAACTTTGTAGCTTACCAACGCCCTCAACCCGTGTAAGTTGTTCACGGATGAAACGTTCATAGTCGCCCATGTCCTTCACTATTACTTTCAGCAAGAAATCGAATTCGCCACTGACGTGATGGCATTCCTGCACCTCTGGAAACGCTCTGACGGCCCTCCGAAACCGTTCGATGGGGCGCTCCCGATGAAGGGCAAGGCTCACTTGAACAAAGACGAGCAGACTGTATCCAAGTGCCTCGCGGTTTAGCCGCGCGACAACTTCTTTAATCATCCCCGAGTCTTGCAGTTTTCTTAAACGTGCAAGCAGGCTCGCGGGCGCCAAGTTGACCTCTTTTGCGAGCATCGCTTGGGTCATACGCCCGTCGTTTTGTAGCAGATCGAGAATACGGCGGTCAATCGCGTCGAGAATCATGTTTTCTGAGCTCTTGGAGTAATTCGTTCTGCATGGTTGTGAGGGTGACGTCGCTTCGCGTGCGCTCGAGGACGGCACGGAGAGCATCGGTGGTGCGTCGCAGGCCGCCCGTCAGGCCGTCGGGGTAATCGAAGGTGATCAGCTCAGCGTAAACCTCTTCCATGAAAGCCAGCAGACGGTCGGCTTCGGCTGGGTTGCCTTTTCGTAGAACATCGAGGATGGCTCGGCGGGCTTCGCTGGCAGCCTCGGCGATTCCGTGCAGGTAGGTGGTCGCCTCGACCCTAAGTTCTTGTGCGGTCGGGATGGCCCTGGCTTCCAGTAAAGCGAGCAGCGTTACTGCTTCGACCATCTCCTTTTCGGCGTCTTGGAGATACCCGGCGTATTGAATCGGTGGAGTGGCAGCTAGATCGTTGCGGAGCTGCTGACCCTTGGCCCTGGCCGAATCGAGGAAGGCTTGGGCGGGCGGGTACTCGCCACGGTGAGCGGCGCGGATGGACTTGCTGGAGAGCTGGATGATTTCTCGGCAGCGCGCCAGAGCCGATTCCCGCGCCTGGTGCGCAGCGTCAAGCTCGGCGCGCAGCGCCTCCGAAAATCCGATGTCACTCATTGCACTAAAGGT
>JALHPH010000065.1 GCA_022842565.1 Fimbriimonadaceae bacterium | reverse complement strand
CCTGTATAAGGTCCCGCGCATCTTGGAATCGCCCGCGGGGGGCCGGGTGCGCATGGATGGCCGCGAGGTCATCAATCTCTCATCGAACAATTATCTGGGACTCGCGAACCACCCGCGCGTGCGCGAGGCGGCTCTGGCTGCGGTCGAAAAGTGGGGCGTTGGCGCGGGAGCGGTGCGCTGGATCGGCGGCACCATGACCGTGCACCAAGAGCTCGAAGAGAGGCTGGCGCGGTTCAAACACACTGAGGCGGTGCTCGTTTTTACCGGTGGATTCACGGCAAACTCCGGCTGTATTCCGGCGGTCCTGACGCCAGACGATGTTGTGATCAGTGATGAACTCAATCACGCCTCCATCATCGACGGTGTGCGGCTCTCGCCTGCAAAATACAAAAAATCCGACGGCTTTGTGTATCAGCACAAAGACATGGGGCACCTGGAAGAAATTCTGACGAAAACCCAGGATTTTAAGAAGCGGATGATCATCACCGATGGTGTTTTTAGCATGGACGGCGATATTGCGCCCCTGCCAACAATTGTTGATTTAGCCGAAAAATACAACGCCTTTGTGATGGTGGATGACGCCCATGCGAGCGGAGTCTTGGGCGAAAAAGGCGCGGGTACCGCATCGCACTTCGGGCTCTATGGCCGGGTAGACATACAATTAGGAACCCTTAGCAAGGCCCTCGGTGTGATGGGCGGCTATATCGCAGGCAGCAAATCCCTCAAGGAATGGCTGATTAATCGCGGTCGGCCGTATCTTTTTTCGACTGGGCACCCACCGGTCGTGGCTGCCGCGCTTATTGCTGCGCTTGACGTGATGGAAAACGACCCCGAGCCAATGCGAAAACTCTGGGAAAATGCTCGCCATTGGAAAGCCAGCCTTGCCGCAGCGGGTTTTGACACGATGGGCAGCGAGACCCCCATTACGCCGGTCTTTGTGGGTGACGAAGCCCGCGCGCAAGCCATGGAAAAAGCCCTTTGGGAGCAGGGCATCTATGCTCTGGCGATTGTTTATCCGACGGTTGCACGGGGCAAAGCACGCATTCGCACGATGCCCAGCGCCGCGCATTCATTAGAAGACCTGGACGAAGCGCTGCAGGCCTTTATCCGGGTGCGGGAGCAGCTTGGCGAGCCAACTGCATAATCCGTTCGTAAACTTCGTCGGCTTTTTCAGCTTGCCCTGCATCGATGTAAAGCGACCGGGCGCTTGCGGCCGCTTGCCGCAGGTGATATTGCCGCGCTTGCATGAAAATTTGGCCGGAAATGGACTGTAGATTCACGAGAGCTTGGGCGTGCTGACCGCAGGCCTCCTCGATGAGTTGAGCTGCTAACTCGTATTTTTTGTGGCGCGCGAGCGCGGGCGCAATTTCCAAATAAACGCCCAATAAAATCGGAGGTTTATTCCCTCTTGCCGCGCCGTAGGTCCGCCGGATCGTGTCGGCAATTCCCTCGTTCATCCCCATTTCGGCCCGCACGTGGGCGAGCCTCAACAGGCTATTCACATAGAGATCTTCGCTCCGACCCTTATAAAAGTCGACCGCAATTTGGAATTGTCGCTCCGCCTCCGGCCAGGCTTTTGCGGTCCGATATAGCTCTCCCAGATCGAAAGACTCGCTTTGTTTAGCGCCAGATCGATCCAGCCAGCTGGCATAACGCCGGGCTTCTTCCCGCAGAATCGTGTCGCGTTCCTCGCCAGTTGCATTGCCCGTTGCGACGCGCTGCTCTAAAACGCCGTAAAGCTCCTGAACATTGGAGCGCAGAATCTTTGCGCGGTCATCCGGGTTTTGCCGAAAATCGTTTGGGTCGGGTGGCACGCCATCGGGCAGTAGCGCCGGCAATGCAATCCCCAGGAGACCGAGGGATACCACCAGCCAACTCCAAATCGGAATAATGGGCGCTGACTTTGGCATGACCGCCTACGCTGGCGCCGGTACTTGCAGTCGTTTCAGGTCGAATTTCGCGTCGCGATAAATCTCGCTTCCGCAGATGGCCATCATCGCTTTGCCCTTAAACTGGGTTCCGTGGTATGGCGTGTTTTTGCCCTTGCTAAATGTTTTCGAAACGTCAAAAGTCCACTCCAGATCAGGGTCGATCACGGTGATCTGGGCGACTGGCGTCTCAAACGGCTGGAGGGTTCCGGCGTCCAGACCAAGCAGTTGGGCAGGATTCGTGCTGAGCTTTCGGATGAGTTCCAGCGGAGCGAGCACGCCCTTATGCACGAGCGCGGTGAGCGCTGTCGCCAGCGATGTTTCAAGGGTCGCCATGCCGTAGGGAGCCTCCTCGAACGGAACCTGAACCTCATAATTGGCGTGAGGCGAGTGGTCGCTGGCAATCGCGTCTATCGTGCCATCAGCCAAGGCTTGCAGCAGAATATCAATGTCGATTTGCGACCGCAACGGCGGAGTGGTCTTAAAATGCGGATCGAAATTCTGCATCATTTCCTCGTTCAGAGTGAAATATTGCGGATTTGTTTCGCAAGTTACATCGGCACCCAAATACTTAGCTTGGCGAATGATTTCCACGCTGTGCCAGGTGCTGACCCGCATGATGTGAAGGCGGCAGCCGGTCTGCAGCGAAAGCAGACAGTTGCGGGCGACCATGATTTCCTCGGCGCTGCGCGGAATCCCTTTCAGACCCAGAAGTGCGCTGACCGACCCCTCGTTCATGCATCCGCCGAGGCTCAGGTCCTCGTCTTCGCAGTGCGCCATGATCGGTAAGTCGAGCTGGCGGCAAAATTCCATCGCGCGGATCATGGTTCGCGCACTTTGGATGGGGGCACCTTCGTCGCTTGCGGCAACAATGCCCGCCCGCTTAAGCGCCGCTAGGTCGGTTAGCCGGTCCGGTTCACCGCGCTTGGTGAGCGCACCCACTGGCGCAACGAACACGCCACCCGCTTCCGGCGAGGCCGCTCGATCAAAAAGAAAGTCAATCAGCGAGGGAGAATCCAGCGGAGGCGTGGTGTTTGGCATGCAGCAGACGGTGGTGAATCCGCCGGCCGCAGCTGCTTGCGTTCCACTGACGATGGTCTCTTTGTGGTCCTCGCCGGGTTCGCGCAGGTGCGCGTGAAGGTCCACAAGTCCTGGGCAAATCCAAAGCCCCTGGCAATCGATAATCTGATCGGCATCCTCCTCGATCTCGACATCAGACCCAATTTCTGCGATCGCTTCGTCTTCGATGATCACGTGGCCGACCACATCCATATTGGTGCTCGGGTCCAATATTCGACCATTTTTCAGAATTGTTTTCATGCTTTTGCTCCTGCGGAGGATTTCTTTTTGGAGGTTTTTTCGGCGGGAGGTTCGGTGGCTTTTGCGGCTTTCTTAGCCTGAGGTTGCGCGAAGATCCAGTGCAGGGCCGCCATCCGCACGTAAATGCCGTTTTCCACTTGCTGCAGGATCATGCTTTGCGGACCATCGGCCGCAAAGTCGTCAAGCTCCACACCGCGGTTCAGTGGACCAGGGTGCATCACCAGCGCGCCTGGCCGTGCCCATCGCAGGGTTTCTTGGTTTACCTGATACATCTTTCGATATTCCTTGGTGCTTGTCATAAGGCCGTCTTGCATGCGTTCCTTTTGCAGGCGAAGGCACATCACCACGTCGGCGTCCTCGATTCCGGGCTCCAGGTCGTGGAAAATGCGGCCCGGCAGCAATCCGCCATGGGTCGGCATCAGCGTGCGGGGGCCAATGAGCCGAACATCCGCGCCGAGTTTGTGGAACAGCCAAGCATTGGACCGCGCCACCCGCGAGTGCAGCACGTCGCCGACGATGGCCACATTCAGCCCTTGTATCGATTTCAGGTGAGAAAGAACGGTGAGGGCGTCGCCGAGCGCTTGGGTCGGGTGCTCATGCTCGCCGTCACCGGCGTTCACCACATGACCATCAAACAACTGATGAGCCAAGAATGGCGCGCCCGAAGCACGGTGCCGCATCACCACGCCATCCAGCCGCTCGCTCCGGAGCGTCAAGATCGTGTCCTTCAGCGTTTCGCCCTTCGACATTGAGCTTCCGCTCGACGAAAAGTTCGTAAACCGGTAGCCCAGGTAGCTGGTGGCCTGTTCGAAAGAAACGCGCGTGCGTGTGGAACTCTCGAAAAACAGCAACCCGATGACCTTGGGGTCCTTGGGTCGCAGGGTTTCGCCCCTCATGATCGCCGTCCGGAAGGAGGCAGCCAAATCGATCATCTCATGGATGGTGTCGGCGTCAAGGTGTCGAATAGTCAGCAGGCTACGGTTCATGATCTCACGGGCTGAACCATGGCGGGAATCAGCAATACGCCATCTTCCTCGGCATAGTCGGTTAGGTTCACTTCAATGCGGTCCTCGCGCTGGGTGGCAAGGGTCCGGCCACAAAAATCAGGCTTGATGGGCAGTTCGCGGTGGCCGCGGTCGATGAGCACCGCTAGCTGCACGCTGGCCGGGCGACCATATTGCCGCAACGCATCGAGCGCGGCTCGAATCGTGCGACCGGTAAAGATGACCTCATCCACAAGAATGACCTTGCGGTTATTGATGGAGAACGGGATCTCGCTCAAGTCCTCGGCATGGGCCGGGCGGTCGTCCCGGAAAGGGGTGATGTCGAGTCGACCGTGGGGGATCGGGGTGTCTTCCACCTGTGCCATCAAGAACGCAAGGCGCTTGGCCAATGGCCAGCCCTTACGCAGAATTCCTACGACCACCAGGTCTTGAGGCCCGCCGTTATCCTCCAGGATTTCGTGCGCGAGCCTGCCGAGCGTTCGCTTCATGGCCGCCGCATCCAGCAACACCTGCCGCATACGTGCATTATGCCCGGTTGCGGGGGCCGGATGGCGGCTTAGTTCTTGATCGGGCGGAGCAAAAGAGTCTGCCGCTCGGTGAAAACGAGTTCGAGTTTCAGTTCCTGACCCAACTTGCGAAGCGCCCAACCAAGGCTGGTAGTGTTCAGAGTGAGGTCGAGGTGGTATTTCGGAACGCTGGGGTCCAGTTCGATGGTGAGTCGGGTCTGCGTTCCGAAGTCCTCAAGGATTTTGGCCAGGGACTGCTTATTGTAAGAGCCCTTGATTTGCCGCTGAAGCACCGAGTTTGAGAGCTTGCCCTGGGGGGCGGGGTTTACCTTCGGTTGCTCCGCATGCTTTGTCGGATCCGTCGAAGGAGATTGAGTTGTCGGCGTCGTTCCAGTTCCCACGCGAGGGGCCTGGCGGATGAAGATGATTCCATTTTGTTGTTCATAAGAAAGCTTTGCGACTCGGGCAATAAAGGCTAGGGCCTCTTCAAACTCCACCGAGTCGAGAGAGAGAAAGAGATCGATGCGTGGCACGCTCTCAATTACATATGAACGCTTTGCTTGCACAAAGAGTTCGTGAAGGACCGCTCGGACGTCCAGCCCCTTCGATTGCAGGGTGACCGTGGTCACGGCATTGGCGTCCTGTCGAACGCTCAGTTCGTCGCTGGTTTGCGCAAAGGCAAACGTCGTAGTCAGCGCAAGCAGCGCCAAGAGGGTTTTGAATTTCATCGGATTCGTTTTCCTTCTGCGTCGTAAATCACAATTCCTGAAGATGCGGGTTTTCGCGCGGGCTTCGGTGCCGGTGCACGCCGGGTCGTGGTGGCGCGGCGAACCGGCTTGGCTCTTCGCGCCTTCGCGGCGGGTTTCACTCTGGGTTTCGCGGCAGGCTTCGCCGCGGGTGCAGCAGCGGGTTTGGCCGCTGGTTCGGCAGTCGCGCTGGCGGCGGTCGGTTTTGGTGCCGAGGTTTGGGCTGGCTCAGGCGCTGGCTTGGTATATTTGGCTTGGTCGAGCTGAATAGCCAGGTGCGGCTCTGTCATCGGCTTGTTTTCTGGTTTCACCACAACGCCCGAGGCAACCTCTCTCACAGCAGCATCGCGGGCTGGCAGAGCACTGGCCCGGGGTCCCAAAAGCTTGGTAGGGTCATTCGAAATGGCCGACATGGCCCACAGGGTGATTCCCAAAAGCCCGGCCAACGCAAGAGTGCGGAATCGGCCCGGGACGGCATTTAAAATCGCTTTACTGATCGCAAGTTTGGGCAGGACCGGGTTTGGTTCGGTGACTGGCTCGGTGGGCGTCGGCGCTGCCGCTTCAGGGGCTGGTTCGGCCCTTTTGGCGACCGACTGCTGACAATGAGGGCATGCTTCCAAATGCTCCTCAAGCGCCGCAATCGCTTCCGCAGAAAGGGGGTGCCCCTCCTGAAATCGGGACAATTGCAGTTGTGCCAGCTTGCACTCGAAGGTTGCTAACTCCATACGCTCACGAATCACTTTAGGTTTGAACACGCCCTTTGCAGAGCGGCCCATGTGGATTCTTGGCAGCCCGCCCGGCAAACTTTAGAGGGGTTCGAGCAACGCAGCCCGTATTTTTCGCTGCACTTCGTAAAACGCAACCACTTTGCCCGGGCCGCTGCCCAAAGTGAGCACTTTCTGGAGCTTGGCGAGGTCGAGCTTCGGGCCGCGCTGCTTTAACACGGGTTGCCCGCCGCCGTGTTCGCGGAGCAAAGCTCGCCACCGCTTAGTTTCAAACGGCGCATCGTGCAGTACCCGATAGCTTTTTAGCCAAGGCGAGTGCAGGGGCACCTCGCCGGTCAGAAAGCCCCATGGCACGCCGAGCACCGGTAGATTGAAACAGCCACTTGCATGGCTGCGCACCAACGCTGGGTCTGGATCGAACAAATAGGCTGCGGCAACGCTGGCGGGAGCGGGCGACCCACAAGCCGCGACCGTCTCCCCGCATTCCACGTGCACCGCGAACCGCCCCGGCTCTACTTCGGTGCCCAGCCAAATCAGCGCCTCACGACATTCGCCCTGTGCGCTCACAAACTCGAGCCGGCCTCCAAATTCCTCCAGGGTTTCATCCGCCATGAGCGGCGAGAGCTTCATCCCGCCCAGCTTTGCGCGCGCCAGCAGGTCTGCAACTTCGCCCGGATGCGGTGTGAACAGATCCGGATCGAGCGTACGCTGACCCCCCGTGCGCCGAGCGGGGTCGGCATACAGGTACTCGCCCTCGGCCAAGAGGCCATCCGCGACCCGCACTTCGTCGGCAAAACCATGCACGCGCAAGTTGTGCCGGGCGTAGGCTGCCCGTTCCGGGTCGAGCTCGTAGCCCACGACAGGCCCGCGCTTCGCCAGGGCGAGCAGGTCCGCGCCGATGCCGCAAGTCATGTCGGTAACCAGCGCACCAGCCGGAAAGCGACTCGCTCGCCATTCGGCCAGCAGAGGGTGCGTCGCCTGCTCCAATGCCTCGGGCGTAAAGAGCATTTGATCCGCGAGATCGAAAGGCGCGCGCTCCCGGCAAATGGCTTGCTGAAGCGCCCAGCGAGCCAAGTCCACCCCAAAGGTCTCGCCCAAGCGTTGGACTTGCTTGGGCGAGGGCCGCGGATTCTCCCCTGCGCGCCGCAGGGCCTCTTGGACGACAGCCTCCTGCGGGTCGAACACGGCTTAACCGAGGCGAGGGGTGAAGTCAGTCTCTGGCGTGATCATTCGGCAATAGGCGGCCATCAGGCGGGCGCAGTTCTCTACGTCCACCAGCGAAAGCACCTCGCACGGCGTGTGCATATAGCGCAGCGCCACACCCAGGATGCCGACCGCCATTCCAGCTTGGTTCAGCTGCATGGCGTTGCCATCGGTGCCGGTACCGCCGGGGGCCACGTCGATCTGATAAGGGATCCCTTCTTTCGCGGCGGCTTCGCGCAGCAGTTTAAAGGTGATGGGGTTGGCGTTGGCTCCGCGCATGACGCTGGGGCCCTTGCCCAAATCGAGAGTTCCGTAGCGGGTTTTGCTCAGTCCGGGTGTGTCGATCGCGTGGTTGACGTCCACTGCCAACCCGGTTTGCGCACCGATGCCGTAAGCTGATGTTTTCGCGCCGCGCAGCCCAATCTCTTCTTGTACCGTGGCCACTGAGTACACGCCCACGCCGGGGTGCAGACCGCCCTCTTCCTTCAGCAAACGAAGCGCCTCGGCAACAATGAAGGTGCCCATTTTGTTATCGAAACCGCGCGCGGTGACCCGGTCGCCCAGGAGCTCTTGGAACTCCCATTGGTAGGTCGCT
>JALHPH010000064.1 GCA_022842565.1 Fimbriimonadaceae bacterium | reverse complement strand
GACCGCCTCCATGGCATCGAGCGGCATAGCCGTCTGATGTCCCTTTGCCATGTTGATCTCAGCCTCACGGTCGGGATAGCCAATCGCAATGCGCGCAAAAAATCGGTCCAGTTGCGCTTCGGGCAACGGAAACGTACCCATCATTTCGATGTTATTTTGGGTGGCAATCACAAAGAACGGGTGCGGCACCGAGTGGGCCTTGCCGTCGACTGTCACTTGTCGCTCTTCCATCGCTTCCAAAAGCGCGCTCTGAGTCTTAGGGGTCGCGCGGTTGATTTCATCGGCCAGCACTACGTTTGCGAAAAGAGGTCCAGGCTGGAATTCAAACTGCCGTGTCGCTGGGTCCAGCACGGAACTTCCGGTCACGTCGCTCGGCAAGAGGTCCGGCGTGAACTGAATCCGCCGAAATTGCCCGCCCAAAACGCGCGCGAGCCCCTTGGCCAGGGTCGTTTTTCCCACGCCCGGAACGTCCTCAATCAGCAGGTGCCCGCCACAAAGCAGCGTCATCAGTGCGTATCGAACCGCATCGGGCTTCCCGACTAACACGCGATCGAGCGCTCCGCTGATTCTGGTGGCAAGACTGGCAATTTCTGTCGGCGTCATAGCTTCATTCAAATACGAGATAAGGCGGGCGGTTCGTTCGGTCCCAGGGCCATAATGAAGGGAAGTGAGCGAACCGTGTTATATCGGCGTCGATTTGGGTGGCACGAATGTGCGGGCGCAGGCATTGAATCACGCGGGTCAGCCCCGCGGCGCACGATTCGAAAACTCATCCCATGCGCAGGATAGCACCGAGGCGACCCTCGAGGCGATTGCGGGCACCATCCGCCAAGCCGTCGCAGCCGCCGAAGGAACTGTGCTGGGAATTGGTATCGCCGTTCCTGGCCATGTCGACGACGAAACCGGCATCGTCCGATGGGCTCCCAATTTCGGTCGAGAAGTCAACGGCGTCTTTGTTTCGTGGCGCAATGTCCCTCTGAAACAGCCGCTGGTTGACAAGCTCCAACTGCCCGTGACCATGGGCAACGACGCCAATATTGCAGCCCTCGGCGAATATCGCTACGGTTCCGGCAATGGCTCGGCGAAATGCCTCTGCATGCTCACTCTGGGCACCGGAGTTGGCGGCGGGGTGGTGATGTCACCCTATGCCGTTCAAGGGCGCGCTAGTGGCCCGCTGTTGCTCATCGGAGGCAACTGTGGCGGCGCTGAGCTAGGGCACATGGTCGTGCTGGCTGGCGGCGCGGATAGCACGTCGGGAGCGTATGGCACCGTCGAGGCGTATGTAGGCCGCGACGCCATCATCCGGCGAGCCGTTCACCGCATCCAGCGCGGCTACCCGAGCATCCTGCGTGACATGGTCGAGGGCGACCTGAGCATGATCACCCCGCTCCTCATCACGCTCGCAGCCGAAAAGGGCGACCGCCTTGCGCGCGGAGTGTGGGAGGATGTCGGGCAATACCTTGGAACTGCCATCGGCACCATCATCAACGTTTTCGCACCAGATGTTTTTGCAATCGGCGGACAGATCAGTAAGGCCGGCGAATACCTGCTGGAACCCGCCCGCGAAAGCGCACGTAACTGCGCGGTCCCTAGCCTATGGGAGGACGTGAAGATCGTGACCGCCGAGCTTCAGGACGACGCTGGAATCCTGGGCGCCGCCGCGTTGGCCGCCGAGCGATTCGCCGTAACGTAAGATCGCCCCAGCACGTGTACACTAAGAGTTGAAGTGAAAATGCCTATGCTTGCAGGAACAATTCTGATGATGGCGCTTGTGGGTTGCCAACCCGCAGCCGAAGCTCCAGTGGCCCAAGAGGAGCCTTCTACGGCCTCGCAAGTGGCGCAGCAACCAGAGCCAGCCCCTGCTCCAACGCCGGAGCCTGAGCAAGCTAAGCCCGACGGAACCGCGAAAACTCGCAATAATCCCCTTCGCTTCAATCAGCTCGCCGACCTAGAGACCACCGCAGTCCGGATCGGCAAACATGAATTTGTCGGCTGGATCATGGACGATAACAACAAGCGCATGGAGGGCATGATGCACCTGGAAGCGCAAGACTTCACCGAAAAGCAGTGCATGATCTTCGTCTATGGGCAAGACCAGCAAATGAGTTTCTGGATGAAGAACACGCTTGTCGATCTAGATATTGTTTTCGTCAATAGCAAGAACAACATCGTTCACATCGCGACGATGAAGAGCAAAGACGAAACGCTTGTTCCGAGCAAACTGCCATCCGCCTACGCTATCGAGTTCAAAGCGGGCCTGATGAAAAAACTAGCCATCAAGCCCGGCATGAAGGTCGAGTTCGGCAAGCCGCTCACCAGCAAGGACTAACCGCGGAGCGCTTCGAAAGCGCGGTCTAAGTCTGCGGCGAGATCCTCGGGATCCTCCAGACCGATATAAAGCCGAACCACCCAATTCGGCTTTTCCCAATGCATCGGGTGCATCGGCACCACGACCATCAGGCTTTCGTGACCGCCCCAACTGACGCCGATCTGGAAGAGCTCCAGCGCATTCCCAAACCGCCGGATCGCGTGCTCGTCCACGTCGCGCAACGTAAACGACATGAATCCGACCGAGCCAGTCATCTGCTTCTGCACCAAGTCGGCTTGCGGGTGATTGGGGTCGCCGGCGTGGAAAATCTGTTCGACTTCCGGGCGATTTTGAAGGTACTGGAACAGCCACGCTCCCTGACGCTGGGCCTCGTCGACCCGCAACCGAAGAGTTCGCAAACCCCGCATCAGCAGCCAAGCCGGGAATGGCGGCAACAGGGCGCCCAGGAACTGGCCCTCGTTCGCCATGATGTCGCGGGCGCGTTCAGCGGTGCAACAAAGCGAACCCGCTACCAAGTCGCTGTGCCCCGCAAAGTACTTGGTTGCACTATGCACGATGATATCGATTCCGAACTCCACCGGTCGCTGCAGGATGCCGCTCGAATAAGTGTTGTCGATCATGGTGGTGATGCCGCGGCTCTTGGCGATGCCCGCCACAGCCGCTAAATCCTGCATCTGGAAAAGCAGCGAGCTCGGCGATTCCAAGACGAACAACTTAGTGTTCGGCTGGCACGCCGCCTCAAATTCTAGTGGGTCCGCTCCATAGATGAACGTATGCGAGACGCCGATCCGAGGGAGATAATCTCTGATGAAGGCCCGCGAGGGCCCGTAAATCGTATCGACCGCCACCACATGGTCGCCAGCCCTGACGCTGCTCAAAATCCCAGCCGTGACCGCCGACATGCCGCTGTTGAAAACCAAGCAAGATTCCGTTCGCTCCAGCGCCGTAATCTTCTTCTGAACAATTGTCAGATTCGGGTTACCAACGCGCGAATAAACATAGAAATCGCTTTCAGCAAACTGGTCGTTGAACCGCTCGGCTAGCGCATCAAGACTCGGCTGCACAAATAGGGAAGTCTGGAAAATTGGCGCGGTCACGGCACCACGGTCATGGCTCTCCTCGCCAAGGTGTGCCAGCATCGTATCAAGGTTCATCGCTGCTGGCAGTTGTATCAGAAAACCGCCGGTGCTGGTACCTTGGTAGGCATGTATCCGGTCCGACTGCCCGTCATAGTCATCGTTGGGCGTCCCAATGTGGGTAAGAGTACGCTCTTTAATCGCATTTTGGGGCGACGTGCGGCGGTGGTCGAAGACCAACCTGGTGTGACCCGCGACCGCCTCTATGCCGAATGTGAAATCAGCGGCCAAAGGTTCTTGCTCGTCGATACCGGCGGAATCTTATTCTCCGACGACGATCCGCTGGTGGAGCAAATCCGCTTGCAAGCCGAAGTCGCCCTGGCCGAAGCCGATCTCGTGCTCTTTTTGGTCGATTGTATCGACGGAGTTTCGCTGGGCGATATCGACCTAGCCCAACGCCTCCGAGGAATCAGGGTGCCGGTGCTCGTTCTCGCCAACAAAGCCGACAACACCAAGCGCGTCAACACTTCCGGCGAGTTCTATGAACTAGGGTTCGAAAACGTGCTTCCACTCAGCGGTCTCAACGGCATCGGCGTCAGCGACGTCCTCGAAAAATCGCTCAAACTCATCCCGAAAGTCGGCGAGGGGGCGCCGGTCGAGCAAGAAATTAAGCTCGCCATCGTCGGGCGCCCGAACGTGGGAAAATCCAGCCTCCTGAACGCATTCACCGGCGAAACGCGCAGCATCGTCAGCAATATCCCAGGCACCACGCGCGACGCGATCGACACCCAAATTCGTTATCGCGACATGCCCTTCCGACTCATCGACACGGCTGGGATTCGCCGCAAGGGCAAGGTTCAAGGAACCGTGGAGTACTACATGGCTCTGCGCAGCACCCGGGCGATTGAGCGGTCCGACTGTGCGCTCGTAGTCATCGACGGCAAAGAGGGACTCACCGACCAGGATAAGCGCGTGGCCAAGGTAGCGCACGATGAGGGCAAAGCCCTGGTGCTCGCGGTCAACAAATGGGACCTGGTCGAGCCACCCGATGGGCTCCCGCGCCAGATGAGCCCTGAGAAAAAGCGGCTCATCAAGATCATCCGCAACGAAACCCCGGAGTGGGAATATGCGCAAATTGCTTTCACTAGCGCGAAGGAAAGCGCCGGGCTCGACCCCGTGCTCGATGCCGTCCACGCCGCCGTGGAGAACTGGAACTTCCGCATCAGCACGGGCCAGCTGAACCGCCTCATCCAGGAAGCCATGTTCGCTCGCCCGTACACCTCCAAGGGCAAGCAACTTCGCGTGTACTACTCCACCCAAGCCTCGACTCGGCCGCCTACGTTCGTGCTGTTCTGCAACGACCCTGAACTGATGCACTTCAGCTATAAACGTTACTTAGAAAACCAGATTCGTAAGGTCTATCCGCTCCCTGGCACGCCCATTCGAATTGTCACGCGTTCCAGTCGAAAAGAAGACGAAGAATCTTGACGAACAAGGTAAAATGGCCGTGGATCGCGAGGGTAGCAGAGGGGCCTTTTTACGATTCATCACCACCCACTATGAACCACAACCCTGTGATGCCCCCAGACGATTTTTCGATGGAAACATCTGGCGCGGCTGCACCCGAGTTAGAACTTGATGAGCAAGAGCTCGCGGACCTAGTTGCCGAAGAAGCAGCCGAGCGAGCCGCCACCGAGAACCAGCAAGACGAGCTGCTCGAAGAGATTGAGCGGCTAAAACTGGAGCGCGATGACTTGAAGAATCAGCTCCTGCGCAGCTTTGCCGATCTCCAGAATTTCCGAAGGATTTCGACTCAGCGACTGGGCGATACTCGCCGCGAAGTCACCGAATCGGTCGTGGGTTCTCTCCTGCCAGTGCTCGATAACTTCGAGCGGACCATGCAAGCCCTGGTGACCGGCGCAACGCTGGAGAGCCTTCAAGAGGGTGTGACGATGATCGAGCGTCAACTGAGGACGGCTCTGGAATCCCACGAACTCACGCGAGTGAAGTCGGTCGGTCAGCCGTTTGATCCCGAACTGCACGAAGCGGTCGCAACCTGGGATTCGCCTGACCATGCCGAGGGCACTATTACCGACGAACTGGTGCCTGGCTACCGAATGGGCGACCGCGTGATCCGCCCCGCGCAAGTACGAGTGGTGCGCAAAGCCAATGGGTCGTAAACTCTTCGGCACGGACGGTATTCGCGGCGTCGCCAATTCTGTTCTGACTCCCGAGATGGCATTCGCTCTCGGAACCGCCGTAGGACGAAAGCTCAAAGAAGAACACGCGCGACCCCGCGTCGTGATCGGTCGCGACACGAGGATTTCCGGGCCCATGCTGGGTGCCGCGCTAGCGTCCGGACTCAACACAGTCGGCGTGAACGTCACCGCGATGGGCGTCGTCCCAACCGGTGGTATCAGCTATGTGGTCCGCGAATGCGGCTACCAGCTAGGCATCGTGATCTCCGCGAGCCACAACCCCGCCCCCGACAACGGTATCAAATTGCTCGGTCATCATGGCGGCAAAGTGAGCGACGAATTCGAACTGGAAGTCGAAAAGCTGATGGAGCAACCAGCCACCAAGCGGCCGACCGGAGCCGAGGTCGGTTATCTTGATGCCAACCGCGACGAGCTGATGCGCTACACCGCGTTCCTGGAATCTCTGGTCCCCGAACGCCTTGAGCAGCGCGTCGTCGCGATTGATGCGTCCCATGGCGCAGCCTATCAAGTCGCCGCTTCGGTCCTCCGCAGACTCGGAGCCAATGTTTTCGAATCGGGTGTCCATCCCGACGGCATGAACATCAATGCCGAGGGCGGTGCGACAAAGCCGCAGGCCATCCAAGCCCTGACCCTCGAACGCAAAGCCGACTTTGGTATCGCTTTCGACGGCGATGCCGATCGCGCCATCTTCTGCGACAGCAAAGGACGGCTCATCAACGGTGACCGAGCCATGGCGCTCTGGGCCAAGCACTGGGCAGGCACCCCGCGCTTTGCTAACCCAACCGTCGTCGGGACGGTCATGTCGAACGGCGGTTTCGAGCACTATCTTGGGCAGCAGGGCATCCAGCTGGAGCGAGCCCCGGTTGGAGACAAGTACGTGAAGCAGCGCATGGACGAGGTGAACGCCTGCATCGGCGGCGAGCAGAGCGGCCACATCATCTTTAGCGAGCACGCGCCCACCGGCGATGGCCTTATCACCGCGCTTGAGATTCTGCGGGTCCTGCAACGCGGGGTACGGCCCTCGTACCATTTTTACGACGAGTTCGAAAACTGGCCGCAACTTCTTATCAACGTGGCCGTGGAGCGCAAAGACGGCTGGGAAAAGAACGAGAAGATCGCTCAGGCAGTCAAGTCTGCCGAACAAGAGCTCGGCGCCACGGGACGGATCAACCTGCGAGCAAGCGGCACCCAGCCCATGCTGCGCGTGATGGTGGAATCGCAAGATCGTGAACAGGCTGAGGCGATTGCGGAACGCATGACCGACCTCTTGCTCGCCGAACTTGGGGGAAAAATCTATAGCGAGGTCGACCTAACCCATGGTTTGGGCGATTGACGTCGGGAATACGCACACCGTTGTAGGCTTCGGCGAGCAGGGAAACTGGCAGAAGAACTACCGGTTCACTACCGCTCAGCTCGGCACCGAAGACGAAATTGCAGCGCGCCTGCTCGCCCTCATGGGCCAGCTGCCGAGCGCTCCGGTGGCCGTTGCCAGTGTGCAACCCTTGGTGAACGAGGACATCGCCCGGTTCGCAAGGAAGTCGATCGGGGTCGAGGCCGTGTTCTTGGTCTCGGGTGAGCAGGTCGGGATGGAGGTGCTCTATGAGCCCAAAACCGCCGTTGGTGCAGATCGCATCGCCAATGCCCTCGCGTCGCGTCGCTTGGTCGATCCGCCTTTTGTGGTGGTCGACTTCGGAACCGCAACTACGTTCGATTGCATCGACGCCCAGGGCCGTTATGCCGGCGGCGCGATTCTGCCCGGGCCAGATACCCTCATGGATGCGCTCACAGGCAAGACGGCAAAGCTGCCCCGCGTGCCGGTAGCCATGCCCAAGCAAGCCATCGGGCGAAACACCATGGATGCGCTGCAAAGCGGCGTAGTGCTGGGCTACCTCGGGTCCATCGACCGCCTGCTGGAGGGCATTCGCGCAGAGCTAGGCGACCCCGCGATCCTCACCACCGGTGGCCTGGGAGCCATGATGGCGAAGCTTCACCCGGCTCTGAGCCACTACGAACCCGAACTCACGCTAAACGGCATCGCCCAGTTCCTGGACATGCATCAAAAGAGTCTTTGAGAAATCCTCGAGAGTTGGGCTCACGCGGCTTCCGAACGTCGACAGACCAATATTGAATGCTGCGATTCCGTGGCCCGATTGGCGCACCAGCTTGCTGACCTGGCCCGCCACCAACCAGTCCGCGTGATCGCGGGGCTCGTTGCTATAAAGGGCCCAGTCACCAAAGGCGCGCACCCATTTATCCACTGGTAAGAGCAAGGGGCGGTCGATGGGCAGAATCATCGACTCGGCATCCCAAATCAAGACCGCATCGCGAAGGACATGAGAAGCGATCTTCGGCCCAACCCCCCGAATATCTACCATCCGCTCGAAGGCCGCGTGCACACGTCCCGAGGCCTG
>JALHPH010000063.1 GCA_022842565.1 Fimbriimonadaceae bacterium | reverse complement strand
TGGTCAGGTAGCCAGTCACTTCTGCGAACAGCTTGTCGTTGAATTCGACTCCGACACCGCCGCGCAGGGTAGTGACCCACTTGCTGCCGCCGCCGTTGATGTTGGTAAAACCTGCACCGACGAAGTAGTAAGTCTCGCGGCCTTGTGCCTCTCCGAGAGCGAACCGCTGGTTCCAGACGATTGGCAGAAGGTAGGGCTCGGTGTCGCCCAGGCTCTTTCGGAACCAGTCGATCGACAAGTAGCCGGCGCTGTTCTTGATCAGCGTGACGGGGGTGTTGATATCGATACCGATTCCAAACGGATTGTCGAACGCATCACGGGTGCTGTCATCCAGCAGGAAGAGGCCGGAAATACGGAGATTGACGTTCGATGGAGCGAAATCCACTGTGCTGCTGCGCGATTGCGCAAAAGCACCGACGGCAAGGCTAACGCCTAGAGCAATGCAGACAATTCGATTCATATTCACTTAATCCTTGTGAGACACGTAGAGCGTGCCCTGGTCGCACAATACCTAATTCTCGATGATTTCGCCGGTCAGACCCCACAGGTGTGCTTCGGTAGCGCGCACGCGAACGAGCTGACCACGAAGCTCCTGTGGGCCGACGCAATGAACCATTCGAAATTCTCGGCTGTAACCTTGAAGGACGTCGCGATTCTTATGGCTTGGTCCCTCCACAAGGATTTCAAACTCTTTTCCTATAAGTCCGTGGTTGATTTGTTGAGTGATTTGGTTCTGGAGCGCAATCAGTCGCTGGAGCCGGTGCTTCTTCACGGCCTCGGGGACTTGGTTTTCCCAAACGGCTGCTTTTGTGTCGGGCCTCGGTGAATAAGCGAACATATAGGCGCCGTCAAACCGTAAGCGGGCCATCATTTCCAGCGTGTTTGCGAACTGTTCGTCAGTTTCGCCCGGGAAGCCGACGATGATGTCGGTGGTGATGCCGACATCCGGCATGGTGGCGCGGATTTCTTCGATGATCGCCGCGAAGCTATCGCGCGTGTACAGCCGCTTCATTGAGCGCAGCACCTCATCGTCGCCCGATTG
Organism: Fimbriimonadaceae bacterium; assembly: GCA_022842565.1. Taxonomy (GTDB): domain Bacteria; phylum Armatimonadota; class Fimbriimonadia; order Fimbriimonadales; family Fimbriimonadaceae; genus JAFLBD01. The sequence continues at coordinate 7,110 of JALHPH010000063.1, read as the reverse complement.
CAAGGGCATGTGCACGTGTTCCATGACCGAGGGGCAGTCGCGGATCGTTTGGATGAGGTCGGTGCGGAAATCCCTGGGGTATGGCGAGGTGTAGCGGATACGCTGAAGTCCCGGAACCTTGTCGAGCATCCACAGGAGCTCGCTGAAGGGAACGTTGCCCTCGGCGAGGTTCTTTCCGTAGCTGTTGACCGTTTGGCCGAGCAGGGTGACTTCGCGGGTGCCTTGGGCCGCCAGCTTGGTCACTTCTTCGACGATTTCGTGGGTGGGTCGGCTACGTTCTCGCCCGCGGGTCGTGGGCACGATGCAGAAGGTGCAGAACTTATCGCAGCCGTACTGGATCGGGACAAATGCTTTGAGCTTGGAGTGACGACCGACGTGGCGGGTGGGGATGTCGGTCACCACCGCACCCTTGCGCTCGGGGAGGTCCAGCCGGGTGCTGAACTTGCGGGCCTGTAGCGCTTGCTCCACGAGGCCCGGGATCTCGGAGATCTGGGCCGTGCCGACCACGAAATCGACATGAGGTGCACGCTGGCGGATTTCTTTGGCGCGGATTTGGGCCATGCACCCGCAGACTCCGATCATGAGCTCGGGGCGATCCCGTTTGAGCAGCGCAAGCTCGCCTAGCAAAGAAAAAGCCTTATCTTCCGGTTTTTTGCGGACGCTGCAGGTATTCAGCAGCACCAGATGCGCGCTGACCAAATCTTGTGTTCGCGTGAAGCCGATTTGCTCCAAGTATAAGGCCATTTGCTCGCTATCCTCTTCATTCATCTGGCAGCCCCAGGTCTGAATGAAATAGGTTCCGCGCTGGATGGATTGTGGGCGCGGCTGAGTGAGCTGATTAGGACGGAAAAGGGTGGCCATGAAGGTGGGTTCTAGGGAAGGAAAGGTACCCCATCTCGGCCCGTTGCTCCAAGTTTGGGATTGAATTAGGTTCGCAGGTTGTTGGAGTTGGGATATGCGGCGCCAAAAAGCCGTATCATCAACCAGCGTGAATCCAAGTGTTCTGAATAGGGTGCTGTTGTTTCTGGGTGCGGTCGGCATGTTTGTCGCCGGCACTCTCAGCTTCACGCACCTGACTGGACGCACGATTCCCTGCGGTGGTACGAGCGCCTGCGACGTGCTGGCTCGTCTGCCGGAATCAAAATGGTTTGGGCAACCCGTGGCGCTTTATGGGCTTCTGGTTTACGTAGTGCTTTTTGCGCTGGCGGCGGCGAGGCCGTTCTTGGCTGAGGGGCTGCGGGCTAAGTCCATTTCTGTGGGTCTGGTGATCAGCGGTGTAGGGGCGCTCCTCAGCTTCGGGCTGATGAACGTACTTCTCATCCAACTGAAGCTGAACTGTGTTTGGTGCATGGCTTCCGCTGTCACCATGATCCTCACCTTCCTGGCGTATGGCGTCCTTTCCTCTTCGAAGTCGCGGGAATGGAAGCTCGACACACTGGACAACGTGCTGATCGGGGCGTTCTTCGTGCTCGCAATCGGGGGCACAGGCATGCTGGGCAACTCGATGGCGCCCAACGAAGTCCGAATGGTGACGACTGAGACTTTCGGAGGAATTGAGGGTCTGGTGCCGAACGAGGAGTACTTCGCTGGCCCAAAGAACGCGACCGTCACGCTCATCGAATTCGCAGATTTCTACTGCCCTGCTTGCCGAAGCAGTTCGGCGCGACTGAAGGAACTGAAGGAGGCCTACCCGCGCTCCCTGAGGGTGGCGTACCGGCACCTGCCACTGTATGGCAAAGAGGGCCACGAGATGAGCTTGCCCGCAGCAGTGGCTAGCGAGATTGCGGCCGAGCATGGGAAGTATTGGGAGTTTGTGGACCGCATCTTCTCGCCCGAATACGAGAAAGTAGACGATGCCAACAAGTTTATCGACCTGCTGGTGGAACTAGGTGTCGACCGCGAGGTCGCGCGCAAGGGCTTTAGCGGTCCAGAGCAGCCGCCCTTCGAAGCGGTGGTGGCATCAGTGGAAGCGGCTCAGAAAATCGGCATAACAAGCACCCCCTCGTTTGTCGTTATAGTCAATGGGCTCCCGCCGATGATTGCGAATGCTAACACTCTGAACGAAGTAATGGGCCGCGCCAGCGTGCGCGCGGCTTTGGAGGCCGGTCCTTGAAAAAGCCGAGCGTACTCATCGCCATGTCGGGCGGCGTGGATAGCAGCGTGGTCGCTGGGCTCATGAAGCAGCGCGGTTACGATGTGATTGGCGTGACGATGCAGATCTGGCAGGAGAGCCAGACCGATCCGCGCCATGCTGGATGTTGCTCGCTCGGGGCTGTCGAAGACGCTCGCCGGGTCGCCAGGATTCTGGATATCCCGCACTACGTGATGAACTTCCGAGACCAGTTTCGGAAGGCGGTTATTGATGACTTTATCGAGGAATACGGCCGTGGCCGCACCCCGAACCCCTGCGTGCAGTGCAACAAGAAGGTGAAGTTCGACACGCTGATGGAGAAGCTTGACGAGCTGGGGTGCGACATTCTGGTGACAGGACACTACGCCCGTATCCGGCGCAATCCCGAGACCGGTTTTAGCAGGCTTCTGCGATCACGCGGCGGAAAGGACCAAAGCTACGTGCTGTACATGTTGGGTGACAAGCAGCTTCGGAGGGTGATGTTCCCGCTCGGCGAGCTGCCAGGCAAGGCGGACACGCGGCGCATGGCGCGCGAGATGGGTCTTCCAGTCGCGGACAAGCCCGATTCGCAAGAGATTTGCTTCGTGAGCGAGGCAGGCGGGTACGCGGAGTTCATTAAGAAGGAGCGACCCGAGCTCTTCTCGCCGGGCGAGATGGTGGACGCCGAGGGCCGCGTGGTTGGGGAACATGCCGGAGTGGCTGGGTTCACGGTGGGCCAGCGCAAGGGTATTGGACTGACTGCGCGTAACGGCCGCCCGCTTTTTGTGCTCGAATTGAAGCCAAGTGAGAACCGCGTGGTGGTTGGTCATGACGAGGGCCTGATGCAAAAGGAAGTGCGCCTGGAGCAGATGATCTGGCACACTGAGCAGGTGGAGCCGGTGAGGGTGATGGCAAAAATCCGTTACAACATGGATCCAGCACCTGCAAAGCTGGTGCCAGGCGATGAGCCGAAGCTTGTTTTTGATCAACCAGTTCGGGCGGTGACGCCTGGACAGATTGCGGTGGCCTACCGGGGCCAGAGCGTGCTGGCAGGGGGCGTCATTGCCTCGCTGTGATGCCGAGGGATCGGACACAATAAAACCATGAGAGCACTCGCAAACGCCGACCGCATGGAAATGGTGAGCATCTGGATGTCCACCATCGCCTTTTTCTTCATGGTCGTGGTGGCTGCCGTGATGGTGTTTCTTGTGAATCACCTTCACCGGCTGAACCGCGATGTGATCGAGCTGCAGGATCAGATTGACGATCTGCGCGACCAGGCCAAAGCTCGGGAGGTCTCTGTTTGACTGAGTTCGCCCTCATCATCTCGATTCTCAGCCTCGTTGGCCTTTTGGCGTGTATCACGGCCCTCGTCGCGGTGATGAAGAGCATCGGTCAGCTCAAAACCAGTTTGGAAAAGCTCGATGCGATGGTGGGCCGACTGGATGCTTCCGTGGCCGAGCAGAAGACGGCCATGGCCCAGCTAGAGGCTAAAATGACTACGCCGAGAACGCTGCCGGTACCTCATACGTTTGCAGATAGTGTGGTACAGGGGCTCTTTTCGGCGGTAGGCACGCGTGGCCTACCACCTTATCTTTCTCCGGTATTATCGTTCGCAGTCCGACAAATTGTTGGATACTTAGGGAACAGGGTCGCGACTCGCAAAAGTCGTTGATTCTTGACCTGTTAGAAAAATCCATTGGATAGGTGATCATATGAGTGATTCAAGCGATAAGAATTCGTTGGTCTATTTGTTGGCCGGTTTCGGTTTGGGAGCCATCGTGGGTGCTGCGGCTGGAGTGCTTTTTGCGCCGAAGCCCGGAACCGACGTTCGGCACGACATCGCCGAGAAGGCAAAGGAATTGAAGGATAAGACTTCGGAATGGGTCAACGAGCAACGCACCAAGCGCCAAGCTCTGGTGGCTGCTGGCGTCGATGCCGCTGAAGAAGTCGGAGCCTAAGGAAATCTATTGGGCGGCTGGAAAGTAGCCCTCTGGGTGGTCGTTGTCGCGACCACCCTTTACTTCCTCTACTTGGTTCGGGGAATCCTATTCCCGTTCCTGCTGGGGTTCCTTGTTGCTGTGCTTTTGGAGCCGGTCGTGCTCCGTCTGCGCAAAAAGGGAGTCCCCACCAAACGAGCCGTTGGTCTCGTTTTTACTGCGTTCTTCGGTCTTGTGGTGGCCGTTCTGATCTGGGCTGTTCCGGTTGTCGGGGCGCAGATCGTGGGTTTCAGTAACGGAGCGACCCAACTCACACGGCAGTTTGCCGCCGAGAGTTACCGCAGCAACTACTTTGTGCGATGGAATCCGGCCCTGCGAGCCAAGCGCGGTTACGAACAAAACGTGGTTGATTCCACATTGGCTCAGTTCCGTCCAACCCTTGAACGCTTTGGTCTGCCGACAACCCGCACCGCAATCACCGAGCAGTACTTGGAGCCACGGCGCCAGGACATCGCCGCGCTGGTGCAGGGGTTCTTCACGAACGCTCTGGGCATCATCGGCGCGGTCGGAACGCAGATGCTGCTTTTGCCGCTGGCACCCTTTGTGGCTTTGCTACTGCTGCTCGATCTTGACCGTCTTCGCGAGAAGGCTCCCCGGTGGATACCGCCGCGCATCCGGAATTCGGTTATGGATGTGGTCGGCGATGTGGGCGATGTCTTCCTGAATTACCTGCGCGGCATCACCATCTCATGGGTGATCTTCAGCACGTGTATGGCGATACTGCTGTCCGTTATGGGGGCGCCGTACGCGATCCTGCTTGCGCTTTTCTTCGGCGTGCTCTACCTCATCCCGTTTGTAGGTGGGTTCCTGAACTACGTCATCGCGTTTTTTATCATTGGGCTGAGCGGGCTGACAGGCAACTTCATGATGTCCTTCGGGAATTCTTGGACTTTCGCGCTGGTGGTGGTCTGCGTGATGCTCGCTTTCACCTGGTCTTACGATACGTTCGCGCACCCCAATCTGGTGGGCTCGGCGGTCGGACTGAACCCGCTGCTCAGCGTCTTTGTGGTCTTAGCGGGCGGCGCGCTCTTTGGCTTGGTGGGAATGGTCGTGGCGTTCCCGATAGGCGGTGCGCTTAAGGTCATTCTGGATCGCGTAATGAGGGTCACGGCAGGTGGCGATGCTCATTCCAGCACCATCCCGGCAGTGCCGTTGCGTCACCGACGGGTCTCGGCGGACTGAATCTTCTTGAGTTCGAGCTTGCAGCGATCGGCGATGTCCGCCGCGGTGATGGGGACTCCGCGCCAACCCGAGTCCAGCGTCACGCTCAGCTCGGCGGGCTCTAGTTCGAACCCGGCGCGGTCGCCGTTGGATTTTTCAACGATCAACTGGGTCCGGTTGACCGCGAACAAACGCTCGATCTCGGTCCACTTGGCGCCCCAACGCCGCAGCCGTGCCTTGAACTGCACTCCGGTTCGCGAGATGGTCAGTTGTCCCTTGCGGTTCTTGTAGTCGTGCGCCACACCGCTGAAAATGGACTCGGTGTGGAGTTCTCCTTCAAGCCATTCTCGGATCACGGCCTCGTCGAGCATCTGCTCTAAGAGGTGGATCTGGTCCAGGAGCGGGAGCCTGCGGGCGATGGCGTGCCAATCGTTGAACGAGTGGCTAGCGCCGAGACGAGCCTGAAGAGCCTCGGCACGTGGGCTGTTTCCTGTCGCAACCAGCCGAAGCAGGTTGCTCTCGCCGTAGTTCAGCATAAGGCCGCACCGCCGACATAGAATGCCTGGCTGGCCATCCAGCTTGCCCCCGGCGATCCATCGCGCCGATTCCTCGGGTAGGTAAACATCGCGCCAAGCGCTCGGACCCCCGGCCAGCAACGTGAGGCCGCCCGGCTGAAGGTCATATTCTTCATCGAGGTTTGGGTGATGGGCGTTTCCAGAGCTCGGCGCGAGTCCCTGGGCGATGCGCGCCCATTCTTCGGGCCACAGAGTGCGATGACCGTCGATCTCGCGGTCGGGATGCTTGAGGGTCCATGTTTGGCTCGGGTTGACATCAAACTGGGCCGAGCAGCGATCGCAGCACCAAATCTGCTCGGCGCGACCCGATTGCGCGCGTAACTCTTGCCAGGTTGTCACTTCTTCACTCGCGGCGACGGTCACGGTTTCACCGCGCGCGTGGAATTCTGCGTGGCATTTCTCGCATCGGTAGCTCTTTTTGGACCAGGGGCTGAGCGCAGCGCCGGCCCAGAGCCAACCGGTGCGGCATCCTGGGCAAATCCTTAGGGGAGTGGTGTTTTCGACCAAATTGAGCACCCCCACTCGACAAGCGGCGCACCGTTTGGTGTCGAGGGTGCGACTTGCGATCTCAGCATCCCCGCTGAGGCAGGTGTTGCGCTTGGAGGGTGTCGCGACTTCGATGGGGGATTGGCATCCCGGGCATTCGTGCTTTTTGGGCTTGAGCGCGCGGAGCGACCGGAGGCGTGTGTCCAGTTCCGCGAGGGTAGCGGCAACCGGGATGGGTGCTCGCTGGGCCGAAAGGATCGCCAACGCCTGCCGGGCATGCTGTGGCCTGACGATGGGATCCTGCTGCAAGCAATGGAGGATGAGGTCGAGAAGGCCGCGGTCATAGTCGTTGGCTTCGGCCAGAAGTGCCCGTGCGCTCAGGTTTTCGCCGGGGGGCTCGCCCGTGACCGCATACCAAAGGCTGGCTCCGAGCGCGAAGAGGTCCGACGCAGGGCTGGGCGCAGCGTTCAGTTCCAGCCACTCGGGCGCGGTGAAAGGCGTTCGCGGGGTGTTAGTCCGCTGCATACACCAGAACCGGTGCGTGAAATGCAGATGGAACGACGCATGGTGCTGAGTATCAAGCCAAATGGTATTGGGATCGAGCCATCCTGCGATCTCGCCCTGATCGTGGAGGGTGGCTAGCGTGTTCAGCAGCCGGGTTGCTTCGAGGCGAACGACTGGCAAGGGTAAGCCAGAAAAATCGGAGAGCGGCCGCCAGCTTCGCGGGACTTGGTAAGCGATGTAGGCGGTGCCCGGGGTGACCTCCCAGCTTTTGGGG
>JALHPH010000062.1 GCA_022842565.1 Fimbriimonadaceae bacterium | reverse complement strand
AGTGAGCGAAGTACCGGCGCCGACCTGAATCAGGCTGTTGGGGCCTAATCCTCTTGTCAGCACGAGGCTTCGGTTGCGCTCGCCGTCCCACATCACGCGGTTATAGGTTGCGCGCTCGGGGAATTCGCGGTCGCCCGAGGATCGGACTAGCTCGTAACCGAGCGGGATTGCTTGCTGACCAGCGGTCAGCTGAGTACCAACCATCACGTCGCTGGGCTCGATGTCATATTGCAGGATTGCGTCGCGAAGCTGGAGCGTCGTGGTGTCGGTTCCGGTAGCCAGATCGAAGCTGGTTCGGATCGAGGTCTTGGGGTCGATGGTCTGTTGAAGACCGATTCGAGCGCGGCGCAGTGCAAACGTGTGTTGCTTGCCGCGGCCAGAAGAGAGGCCGCCGGTTCGTGCGCCGGTGTCTCGGTATTGGAACTGAACGTAGTTGGTGCTGCGGTTGTTGAGCAACAAGTTCACGTTGTCCGAGATGATGGGGAGGGCTTCGTTTTGTCCCTCGACCCAGCCCTTCAGGTCGGAACCTTCCGACTCCAGGCTCCCACGACGCTGGTTGATCTCCTTCAACTCGTCCACCATTTGCTGAAGCGCTTCCACGCTCTCAGCACTGCTGGTGCCGACGCTCTTCGAGGCGAGCTCTCCAATTCGACCGGTGATCTCGCGGGCCTTTTGAGTGAGGTCCGTGATTTCGTCAGCCTTCTTCTTGATAGCGAGGTTGATATCGCCCTTCAAGTTGGATTGCTTCATCGAAGCGGGTGCTTTGAGATCGGCGAGTTGCGGCAAGACGCCGGTAGCCTGGGCCGTGGCGCTCACTCCCAGCGCCGCCATCCCGGCGAGTACATTCCAAGTACGCAATGTCATAAAGTGATCCTCATCCTTAAAGCTGGGCTTGCGCCCAACATTGAGGATGGTGGTGAACTCACGTTAAGAAATCTTTAACAGAGGGCAATATTTTTCGCTCCAATTTAGCTTGGCGCCCGGGAAACTTATGCTGGCTTAACAGAGGCAGCTGTTAACCGGAAGCACTCGACCGCTTCCGCAAGATGTTCGTCGCTAATGTCGCGGTGAAGCACCAGTCGGAGGCGATGAGGGCCAAACGGGATGCAGTGGAGGCCATGCTGCGCCAGGGCGTGAGCCCAGTTTTCGGCTGGTAGATCGGTTTCGACCATCACAAAGTTCGTGGATTGCTTGGCCAGATCGACGTGGATGCTCGGGATATCCGCGAGCTGCTCAGCGAGCATTCGGGCGCGGCGATGATCGTGGATCAGGTCGTGCCGTTGGTCGCGCAGGGCGACGAGGCCGCAAGCAGCGAGGAGCCCGGATTGCCGCATTCCCCCGCCCAGTCTCTTTCTCCAGCGACGCGCTTTTCCGATGAAATCTGCCGAGCCGACTAGCAGGGAACCCACCGGCGCGCCGAGCCCCTTGCTGAGGCAGATTGAGACCGAATCGAAAAAGCTTGCCATATGAGCTGGCTCAATTCCCAGCCATTCGCAGGCATTCAGCATCCGTGCTCCGTCCAGGTGCATGTGCAGCCCGTTGCGATCGCAAAGCTCGCGATACTGCCGCAAACGATCCATCGGAATCACTGCACCGCCAGCCCGGTTATGAGTGTTTTCTAGGCAGAGCAGGGTGGTCGGCGGGGTGTGCAGCGAGTAGCTCAACATGCGCCGCTCAACTTCGTGGACCTCCATCACGCCATCGGTGCTGGGAACCGAGCGGCACAGCACCTGACCAATAACCGCCGGGGCACCCACTTCATAAAAAAGCATGTGGGCGTCTTCGTCAAAGAGCGCCGCATCGCCGCGCTCGCAATGGACTGCAAGGGCGATCTGATTGGTCATGGTCCCACTGGGGCAAAAGACGGCGGCCTCCATGCCGAGGAGCTCTGCGGTGTAAGCTTCGAGCTCTTGGACAGTCGGGTCATCGCCAAGAACGTCATCGCCGAGCGGCGCGGCCTGCATCGCGGCCATCATGGCCGCCGAGGGGCGAGTCACTGTATCGCTGCGCAGATCGATGTTCATCGGGGCGAAGTGTCCACCGATTGGATGCCCGCGCCGAGGTGCTTCAGCATGAAGGCTTGGGAGCGCTCCCTGATGGTGTGCCAGCCGTTGTAGCTAAAGCTGTGGTACTCGTTCTCCAGCACCAAGAGCTCATGCTCGACTCCGAATTGGCTGAGTGCTTGGGCCATCGAAATACTCTGCTGAACCGGCACGACGTCATCCACATCGCCATGGATCAAGAGGCATGGCGCATCGCCCGGAGAGACGTGGGTGATCGGGCTGGCCAGGTTGTTGCGATCCTCGTCGTTCAGGGTGCCCAAAAACTGCTCGAGGAAAGACCACGCAATCGGATCGTGGGTTTCTCGGGGGTTGCGAACGTCAGTGATCGGGCAAATGCAGGTGGCGGCGTTCACTTTGAACGACTCCGTGACAGCGCCATCGCCCATGTAGGTGTCGCAGAGAGCCAGCATGAGGGCAAGGTGCCCGCCCGCACTATTGCCCATCGCGGCGATCTTGTTACTCAGTCCTAGAGCGTGCTGCTCGCGGCGGAAGAACATGACGGCGTCTTGCAGATCGGCGATGGGGGCAGGGAAGATGTGGAGCGGAGCAAGGCGATAGCTGACGCATGCGCATGCTAGTCCGGCTCGAACCCAAACGGCAACCTCGTCGTGATACATCGACTTATCGCCGCTAATCCACCCACCACCGTGCAGGAAAATGACGAGAGGCGGCTCAACGACATGCTCGGGCACGAAGAGGTCGAACAGCAAGGGTTGGCCACCGGTGGGGTGAGCGTAAACTTCGTTGCGGGTCGCCTTCACGGCCTGATCTTATCCCATCGCTGGCAACTGTGCCAGCAGGGCCTCCGTCTCGGCGATGGCCTCGGCCATGGCAGCGACCGCTTGGTCGATTTGCGAGGCGCTGACTATGAGCGGCGGCTCCATCCTGATCACGCGTGGGTTGTTCAGCGTATAGGCGGCGATGATGCCGCGCTTGGTGAGTTGGCCGATCACCAACTCGCCGACATCGTCCATTCTGAACTCCACGCCGACCATGAGGCCACGGCCCCGAACCTCGGCGATCAGGTCGCTCTGGATGCCGCGCAGCCCCGCCATCAGCTGTTCACCTCGCTGTAGCGCCTTGGCACAGAGTCCTTCGCGTTCAATGACTTCGAGGGTCGCGATGGCAGCGGCGCAGGCGAGGGGGTTTCCGCCGAAGGTGCTGGTGTGGAAGAGCGGATTCTTGGTGAAAACCGCCGAAAACACCTCGGCGGTACCGAGAGTGGCTCCGATGGGCATGATGCCTCCGCCGAGCGCTTTGGCCAGTGTCATGATGTCAGGCCGCACTCTTTCGCCCACGCAGCTAAACATCTCGCCCGTGCGACCGAGTCCGGTTTGGACTTCATCAACGATCAAGAGCGTTCCATGCTGGTCGCAAAGATCCCTGAGCCGCGCGAGGTAGCCCGCTGGGGCCACGTGGATGCCGCCTTCGCCCTGCACCACCTCGATGATCACAGCTGCAGTGTGCGGTCCGATTACGGCCTGTACAGCGTCGGCGTCGCCGAAGGGTACGAACCGCGCGCCGGGCATGAGGGGCTCAACGGGAGTGCGGTATTTGTCGCGGCCCGTGACGCTGAGCGCGCCGAGGGTTTTGCCGTGGTAGCCGCCTTCGGTCGCGATAATCTGCTCGCGGCCAGTGGCCGCTTTGGCGAACTTTAGCGCCGCTTCAACTGCTTCGGCGCCGCTGTTGCTGAAGAAACTGTATTGGAGCCCTTCGGGGGCGATTTCGGCAAGCTTCGCGGCCAGTTCAGCCAGTCGCGGGTTGAAGAACACCTTGCTGGAAAGCGCCATAGCGCTGAGTTGCGCATGCACGGCTGCAATGACATCGGGGTGCGAATGGCCGAGGCTGAACACGCCGTAGCCGCCGAGGAAATCGAGGAATACGCGGCCCTCGTGGTCGGTGATCTCGCAACCTTGGGCCGAAACTTCAACGCCGAATCCTGCAAAACCCATCAGGCGGGCAAGTCCGGGGTTGACGTGGTCGGCGTATCGGTCGACCACCAAGTCATAGAGGGCTTCTGCGCTCACAGGAGAGAGTATAGGCGAAGTGAAGAATTCGCATCGGTGCCCCTGAGTTTTGCGGAGGTGGCGTCCGACACTACTGATAGGCCCAACTGGGCTCAAGAGAAACACGCAGTGAGAATGCTAGACGGACTATTGGGTGGCCATGCGGGGAACCTGCAACGTGCGATGAATCGCACGAGCGACCGCTTTGGCGTGCTCTCGCAGAATTTGGCGAATGTGAATACGCCGGGCTACAAGCGCAAGGACATGGACTTCGGCATTGAGCTGGAGCAATCCATGGAGCGCGGGCAGCTTAGGCTTCGCGACCGTGCCGATGGTGGCTTGCGAACCTTCAGCGGAAGCATCCGCACCGACGGCAACAGCGTGAACCTGGAAGAAGAAGTGAGTGCCATCGCTGAAACGGAGACCCGTTACAGGTTGCTCAGCGAGATGTCTTCTCGCTACTTCACCGGACTCAAGAACGTGATTCGGGAGGGCAGATAATCCATGTCAGTCAGTAATGCAATGCGAGTGAGCGGTAGCGGTATGCACGCCGAGCGTTTCCGTATGGACGTGATCAGCAGCAACATCGCCAATGCAAACTCGGCGACTAAGCCGACCGAAGCACCGATGCGACGCCAAGGTGTGGTCTTGCGGAGTGCAGAAGAGGGCGTGCAGATCGTAAGTGTGACGCCGGATATGTCCACTCCCGTCCGACGCGAGTATCAACCTGGGCACCCGTTTGCCGATGCCGAGGGTTTTGTGAATTTTACGAACATTAACCCCGTTTTCGAGATGGTGGACATGTTGTCTGCTTCTCGCGCTTATGAGGCGAATCTCGCCGCATTCAACACGGCCCGCACGATGGCGAATGCGGCGCTAAACATAGGTCGTAACGCCTAAGCCATGAACCAAGGAGTCTATTGAGATGCGCATCGATAATGCCATCCGTTCCATCCAGCCAGGCGAAGCGCTTGGCAAACAAAACCTTGCAAAAGCCCCTTCCGAGGACTTTGGCAAGATGCTGACGGACGCCCTCAAGGAAGTGAATCAAGCGCAACAGGATTCGCGCTCGATGCAAAACGACTTGATGGCGAATCAGCCGGTGGACATAGACGACCTCATGATCACGATGGAGAAGGCAAGTATTGCGATGCAGCTAACCATGCAAGTTCGCAATAAGTTGCTGGAAGCGTATCAGGAAGTCAGCCGAATGCAGGTCTAACAGTTTCTGCAAAAGGTGGGGTTCTCCGGTTGCCTGTTAAAGGCAGCCAACTATGGGATCATTTACAGAGCGACTTGGAGTGTGGTGGTCCGGTCTGGATCGGGGTCAAAAGCCGATTTGGATCGGGGGCGCGGCGTTGTTTTTGGTGCTGCTTGTCGGGGCGATTGTCCTGGCGGGCCGTCCGCAGATGAGCATGCTTTTTGGTGGGTTAACTCCTGCGGATCAGGGCATGGTCGTGGATGAGCTGAACAAGCTCGGTATCAAAGCCGAGGCAGATACGAGCGGCGCGGTCTTTGTGCCGTCGGCGAAAGTGGCCGAGGCGCGCATGCGGCTTGCGACTTCCAAAAAGCTCCCGAATTCGGGTTCGACCGGCATGAACGTGCTTGATAGCATCAGCATGACCACTTCGCCCAATGTGGAGAAAGAAAAACTGCGGGCAGCGCTGGAACAAGATCTGGGCAACTCCATCAAGACCATTGCCGGCGTGGCCAATGCTCGCGTTCACCTAACCATGGGAGACAACTCCCCTTTTGTACGTGAGCAGAAACCAGCGACGGCCAGCGTGGTGCTGAGCGAAGAGAACGGCGTCGGGCTGCGGCCTGAGCAGGCTGAATCCATCGCGCGCTTGGTGCAATACGGCGTGAGTGGCCTCACTCCCGATCGAATTGCCATTAGCAACGATCGCGGCGAGATGCTCTATGACGGAGCGGCCAGTGGTGCCGCGAGCGGGACGACTGATAAGCGCCTGCAGATCGAGATCGAAGAGGCCCGCCGACGCGAAGGCGACTTGCAAAGGAAGCTCGACGCAGCGTTCGGCCCCGGAAACACAGTGGTCTCCATCCCGCTGCTGAAAATGAATTTTGACCGTGAGAAGACTTACACCCTGCAGCGCGACCCCAGCAAGAAGCCGACCGTGCGCGAAGCGGTGAAAGAAACGATGACCGACGCACAAGGTGGCGCGACTGGAGCCGCAGGCGCAGAGCCCAACATCGTGGCCGATGGCGGCAGCGCCGGCGGTGATGGCCGGAACTACAAAGGTGAAAACACCCGCGAGGAGTACGTGGTCAACGAGACTGAGCGCCAGATTGAGCGTGCGACGGGCGATCTCAAGCAGATGTCGGTGAGCGTGCTGGTGAATCAAGCCAAGATCGCCGATACAGCGCCGGTTCAGCAGTACGTGGCCGGCTACCTGGGCCCCCTCGCCGAAGACACCTCGAATTTCAGGACCTCGGTGGTAACGACGACCTTTGACACCGCCGCGGCGACTTCGCAGCAACAAGCTCAAGCGGCTGTCGCCAGCCGAGACCGCAACCAACAGCTTCTAGCGATGTTGCCCATCGTGGCGCTGGTGGTGGTGGGATTCATGGTGATGCGGGCACTCTCGAAGACCGCCAAGGCAATTGCTCCTGCGCCCGTAGTGGCTAGCCTGCCGGGCGGTGGCACGTTGGCGATGGAAATGCCATCGATGCAGCGCGAGGACCAGGGCGGTTTTGAAGTGAAGCCCGCGCTTCCTGAGTATGTGATGCAGCAGATGTCGCCGGAACAAGTGATCGAGTTCCAGCAAACGGGTGAGCTCGCCGAGTCACTCCGCAATCTGGCATCCAGCATGGCGCAAAAGCCCATTGAGATTGGAGCGATTCCAGAGAAGGTCCACGTGCCGCTGGAGCAGCTTCGGCACCTTTCAACGACCAAGCCGCAAGCCGTGGCTGACCTGCTCAAGACCTGGATTCTGGAGGACCGCAAGTGAGAAAATCTGGATCAGCCGAACTCTCTACACGCCGAAAAGCGGCGATCATGCTGACGCTTTTGGGCGCAGAGGCGGCTTCAAGCGTGCTGACGCACCTGAACGACGAGCATATCGAACTGCTCTCGCTTGAGATCGCCCGGCTGGAGCGCGTGACGCCGGAAATGCGCGAGGGAATCATCAATGAATTCCACCAAATGGCGACGGCGCAGGAGTACGTGAGCGAAGGTGGCGTCGATCAGGCGAAGAAGATGTTGGAGGCCGCGTTTGGCAACGAGCGAGCCGAACTCCTCATCCGTAAAATCATGAACGCCATGCAGGTGGTGCCGTTTGAGTTCCTCAAGCGCGCCGACCCCGCCCAAGTTCACAGCTTTATCCAGGATGAGCACCCGCAAACGATTGCGCTGATCTTGGCCTATATGCCGATGAACCAGGCAGCGACAGTGCTGACCAAATTGCCCCAAGAGCTGCGCGCAGATGTTGCGGAGCGCATCGCCGTGATGGAGCAAACGCCTCCCGAAGTCCTCCGACGCGTCGAGCAGGTTCTGGAGAAGAAGGTCTCGAGCTTGCTGAACACTGAGATGACCAAGACCGGCGGTCCGAAGATGGTGGTGGACCTGCTGAACCGAGTGGATCGCCAAACCGAGCGCCTGATTCTGGAGCAGCTGGAAGAAACCAACGCCGAAATGGCCGAGCAGATCAAGAGCATGATGTTCGTGTTCGAGGATGTGGTCGGGCTGGATGACCGCGCAATTCAGACCATCTTGAAGGAAGTCGACGTGAAGGACCTTGCGACCGCACTAAAGGGCGTCAACCGCGAGGTTCAAGACAAGATCTACAAGAACATGTCCGAGCGGGCCGTGAACATGCTGAAAGAGGACATGGAGTTCATGGGGCCGGTGAAGGTCCGCGTGGTGGAAGAGGCACAGCAAAAGATCGTTGCGGTACTTCGAAAGCTGGAGGAATCGGGCGAAATTCAGCTGGCGCGTGGCGAGGAGGATGTTTTTGTATAAGGGTCTGCTGAAGAGCGGGCGCGCCGAGACGACCTCTGGCGCCGACCTCTTTGCCCCGATTGCAAAGGAGTTGCTGCCCGAGCGTTCGCAAGCACGCGGTCGCTCGCCCCGTGATCTGGTTTTGGAACACGC
>JALHPH010000061.1:5669-8190 GCA_022842565.1 Fimbriimonadaceae bacterium | reverse complement strand
AGTCTGGGCTAAGTGCGAAATCCATGGCGATGAGATCGCGGGGACAGAGGCGATCCTTTACATGGACGGACCGAATCTGGCCGGGGAGTGGGAGTCGGGCTTTGGGGTGGGGCAGGAATTCATCTCGAAGCTTTACCTGGTTGACGGTTTGACCGTGTATAGTGAATGGACGGGCGACTTTGGTGCTGTCGAACGGTCGGATTACATGGTCCATTTCCTGGGTTCGGTGAGGGGGTATGCGGCTCTTGGAGATTCTTCAGATGTCGTAGAACCGACGACCTACAAACCCTACGGCGGAGTCCTCTCTGGCGGCATTTCCCTGCGCTACGGCTGGACCGGCAACACCGGCTCCCGCCAAACCGGCCCTACAAGAGCCTAGGGCCTGGGTACCGATCCATTTTCCAGGGTTAAAGCGTCATAATATCAACGGCGTATCACCAAGGACGGTGGAAACGGATGGCTGGAGCAGGGATGCTCCTTGCGCCGCTCCTCAGCCCCCGCCAACGCCAGCAAGCTTCGGAAAACATGCTTCCGCATTTGCAGAAGTCTGCCTTGCGACTTCCTCCACAGAAACACCCCAAATCTGCGCCAGCGCCTCACCGATCAGGGGAAGGTACGCCGGATGGTTCAGCTTGCCGCGATACGGCACCGGCGGAAGCCAGGGCGCATCGGTCTCCAGCAGGATCCTCTCCTTCGGAAGCAAGGCTATGATCTCGCGCAGATCACCGGCTTTCGGGTAGGTGAGCGGTCCGTCGACCCCAAAGTAGTGGTGCAGCCCCAGCGCCTCCGCCTGAGTAAAGCTCCCCGCAAAACAGTGAAAATCTAGCGGTCCGTGCGCATATCCGTCCAGCCGAGCGATCAGCGCGTCATAAGCCTCGCGGCAATGAAAAATGACCGGGGCGCCCAGCGATTTCGCCAATTCCAGCTGCGCCCGCAACCAGCCGTCTTGTTCCTCCGGCGTGGTCATGTCCCAGTGATAATCCAGCCCGATTTCCCCAAGGGCCACCACCTTGGGGTGCTTGAACCACTCCTCATAAACCTTCAGGTGCTCGTCCCGAAAGCCCTTCGAAGTGGGATGGTGCCCCACCACGGCAAAGACTCCCTCGTGACGGTCCGCCAATTCCACCGCTTTTCGGCTCCAATGAAGGTCGATGCCCACCACCATCAGCCGCGTCACACCCGCATCGGCGGCCTCGGCGATCGCTCGGTCTGGGTCCGGAAACCGCTGAGAGTCGTTCAAATGGCAGTGGGTATCCACCCATTCGATGGCCATTAGCCCTGTTCCACCAGGCGCTCTGCTTCAGCCTGGATCCGGTGGATTTCGGTCTGAAGCTGCAACCGCGCCATTTCCATCTCGTCTCGGTTGGCCGTCCTAGCGACATAGAGCGGCTCTCCAAAGATCAGAACGGTACGAGAAAACGGCACGGGCACCATGTAGCGGTCCCACGTCTTCACGTGCCAGCAGGGCCTGGCCGCCACGCCCACCGGCACCATGCCCGCGCCGCTCTTCTGCGCCATCATGATGATCCCGTCCTGAACCACGCCCGAGGGTCCGCGTGGGCCATCGGGTGTCAGAGCCATCCGCGCGCCTTCTTTCAGAACGCGGACCGACTCAATGAGCGCCTTCACTCCGCCGCGACCGCTGCTTCCCCTTATCGCCTTAAATCCGAATCGGGTGAAAACACCGTTTTGAATCTCGCCGTCGCGCGAGTGGCTGATGATGACGTAGTAGCCGCGCTGCCGGAAGTAGACCGCCGGAACCATCGACTTGCCATGCCAACCCGCAAAAACCAGCGCTTCGTCTGGGTTGACGAAGGGGTCAAACCCCACCACTTTCAGCCGCAGGCTGCGGCCGATCCCAAGGACCAAGGGATAAAGGATGGGCGCCAGAATGCCTGGGCGGACCGTACGCCACCAAGCCTTCAGCTTCACCTTCAAATGAGTCCTCGCGCCCTAGCCAGGTCCGTCGCGGGGTCCATTGGGTGGTCGCGCTTTAGGATGCCTAGCCAAGGTCCCTGCGGGTCGACCGCAGCCAATTCCAGCAGCGCCTGCGGGCGCTCGCGCTCATCGCTCGGCCCTAGCGCGACGCTTCGCCAAAGCGCCCCTCTTGCGGTGGGCAGGGCGTGTTGTGCCAGCTTCATGCGGCGCACCGCGGCGACGCGTTCCAGCGCAGAAAGCTCTTCCAAGCGCAGAATCGCAACCTGGGTTTGCGTCATGTCGCCGTGTTCCAGCGCTTGCATCAGCGCTTCAATTTCGGCTTCGGTTTCGCCAAGAGTCCTCTCGTGCTCGGCGAGCCGCAGCCAGTTCTCCGCGTTCTTGGAGTTGGCTTCCACCATGTGTACGAGCGCCGCCCTTTGGGCCCCAACCCCACGATCGCCGACTCGGTCCAGGTTGGCGATGGCCTCAGCCATGGCCGCCGAACTGGGCGCTTGCAGCAGAAAGCTAGCCCGGGGCCGGCGGGGCGGGGGGGGGGGGCGGGCGGGGGGGGCGGGCGGGGCCGGCGGCGGCGGCGCCGAGCCGC
>JALHPH010000061.1:4277-5659 GCA_022842565.1 Fimbriimonadaceae bacterium | reverse complement strand
AGCCCCCCCACATGCGCGCCGAAGGCGACCGAACCACTCGACTGCGTCACCGAGCCGACACCCTGAAGAACGACCCAAACCGCAACCAAAACCCAAACCGGAACCTTGACCTTCGGCAAAACCGGAATCTTGACAGCACCATATCGCACGGCCGCAAAACCAATGCACGCCGCCACGCACGCCGAGGCGCCCAAAAGACCGACGTCGCTGCCGCTCGCTCGGTTGAGCGCCCAATGCGTTGCGAGCCCGGTGAGTCCGCCGCCCAAGTAAACAAGCGCATAGCGACCCATCCCTGTGGCGGCTTCGACCGCCGCCCCCACCGCTGCCAAAAACAGCATGTTCGCCGCCAAGTGCCAAAGGGTCTGGTGCGAAAAGAGCGACAGCAGCGCCGATCCAAGATCGGGTCGCGAGGCGAAGAAAGCCCACCGCGCGGACACCTCTTCTGCGCCCATGGCCTGCGTCACGTGCCAGACCTCAGCCAAGAGATTGGCAAGCACCAGTAAAAATGTCAGGTATGGAAGGCGCGAAGAGGATTTCACAGTAGGCCAAATCGGGCTTATTCTTCGTAAAACTCGTCCGGAATCTCAACATTCACGAACGTTTCTTTCACGTCGTCAAGATCTTCTAGTAAATCCAGAAGTTTCACCAATTTGTGCATGTCGTCCGTGCCCGGCGATGCAAAGTTGGTGGCAATCCGGGTCAACTGCACTTCGCTTGCCTCGAAACCCTGCGCCCGAAGTTGCTCGTTCGTGGCGTGAAGTTGCTCGATTTGGGTTTCGACGATGTAGTTCTCGCCGTCGTTGCTCACATCCTCCGCCCCGGCATCGAGCGCGGCCAACGTAAAGTCATCCTCGCTCACTCCGTTGTTCGGAACGACGATCTGGCCCACATGCTTGAACTGCCAGCCGACCGAGCCGTTCTCGCTTAGGTTCCCGCCGCACTTGGTGAATGAGTGTCGCAGGTCAGCCACGGTCCGGTTCCGGTTTTCGGTGTAGACCTCCACCATCACGGCGCTGCCTCCCGGGCCGTAGCCCTCATAGGTGATCTCTTCATAGTCCGCGCCCTCGATTTCGCCGGTTCCCCGCTTGATCGCCCGCTCGATGTTCTCTTTCGGAAGCGATTCGGCCTTCGCCTTGTCGACGGCAACCCGCAATCGGGGATTCTTACCAGGGTCGCCCCCGCCGTTCTTCGCGGCCATGATGATTTCACGTGCCAGCTTGGTGAAAAGCTTGCCGCGAAGCGCATCCTGCTTGCCCTTGCGGATGCGAATATTCTTCCATTTACTATGCCCTGCCATACGGTGTGCGGTTATTTTGGCATAGGTCGCCTAAATGAGCGAGAAGACACGGCTTTCGACCGTTCGAGCAAGCTTGAATGGTGTT
>JALHPH010000061.1:0-4267 GCA_022842565.1 Fimbriimonadaceae bacterium | reverse complement strand
TGCATGCTTCGCTCTGTTTCGCTTCGTTTCATTGCTCTCGCTGCCGCATCTTCCCTCGCCTCCCTTTCGTTTGCTGCATTTTCGGGAATGACGGTCTTCGGAGACAGTTTGAGCGACCAGGGCAACATCAGCAGCGCCACGGGAGGCCTGCTCCCCGGCGCGAACTACTGGCAAGGGCGATTCTCGAACGGTCAAGTGTGGGCCGAGCTGCTGGCGAGCCAACAGGGTCTGCCACTTGCTCGCAGCACCGCAGGCGGCAGCAACTACGCGTGGGGCGGCGCTGAGACCGGCACCGGAACCTATGGATTTGGCTTCCCTAACGTCCGCACCCAAGTGGCGCGATACCTGGGCACATCGCCCTCCATCGATTCCAACCGGCTGTTTGTGATTTGGGCAGGGGGAAACGATTACCTGAATGGCAGCGTCAACCCGCTTTCGGTGGTCGGCAACATTGAGGCCTCCATTCTCTCGCTCCACGCGGCAGGAGCCCGCAAGTTCCTCATCCCCAACCTGCCTCTGCTGGGGACCATCCCACGTAACCTGGGCACCAGCTCCGAAGGCCCTGCTAACCAGATTTCGATCGCTCACAACTTAACTCTGAAGGGTCGGCTCGATGTACTGACCAGTCTTTCTGGCGTGACGATCCATCGCATGGATGTTGCCTCACGGTTCGAAGCAGTCAGAGCAAACCCGACTGCCTACGGCCTTACAAATGTCTCGCAACCCGCCCTCAACGGCTCCACCGTGGTACCCAATCCGGACCAGTACTTGTTCTGGGATGACATCCACCCAACGCGAGCGGGCCACGCAATCCTTCGCGATCTAGCCGTCGAGAGCGTTCCCGAACCCGCGACCATGCTGGTGCTCGGAGCAGGGCTGCTGGCCATCGCGCGCCGCAGAGCCAGACGAAACTAAGGCAAGCGAAGTGGGAGCAGAGGTCAGTCGGGTTTGCGGTGATGGGTCATTAACTCAAACTTGCTCCCGTTCAATACTCGGCAACTGCAAATAATTCCATGCAAAGAATTGTTTGCAGTCTTAGGTATACGCTCTCAGATTCAATAGTTCACGAATCGGCCAAAATGGGGGCACATGTCGTTTCGAGTTGGGATCTTTGAGCCAGAGGCCGAGGGGCACCATATGGCGCTCCACGTCAGATTTATCCTAAAGGAGATGATCCGCCGAGGCTGGAAGGTCCATCTAGTGACCACTGAACGAGCTACGAAGCACCCAGCCTACAAGATGGTGGAGGACGAGTTTGGGGGGCAGTACACCCTCCACTTGATGCCAGACGCGGGAACCGAAACAGGGGCCAGCGACCTCCAGCGGTTCAAGGACCAGTTCCGCCGCCTAGAAGCCTATCGCACCGCCCACCAACAGCTTATGACCAAGCACGCCATCGATGCGGTGTACATGGTTAACCTCGATCAAGCGGACCTGCCGATGGCGCTCAAGGGCTCACCCTTTGGAAAGACACCGTTCTGCGGCATGCTCATCGGCCGACATTTCCACGCTGCAAAGATGGGTGTTAAGATGGAGGCTGAAAAGCTGCGCGATAAGATCTTTGGCCCGGTGTTCAGCAAGATGATTCGGATCCCGAGCCTCAAGCGCGCACTCATTCTGGACCCAACTCTCGTCAACTTCGCTCACCAATCTAAGCTCAGGGGCCACGAGAAGGTGCAATATGTGCCGGACGTATCGTCACTCGCGGTGCGCCCCCATGCAAAGCCTCCTCGCGAACTTCTTGGCCTCCCCAGCGACGCCTTTGTGGTGCTCGCCTATGGTGCGCTCTCGCTACGCAAAGGTGTCACCGAACTCGTTGCTGCGCTGGCCCATCCGGACTGCCCGCCCAACGCTGTTGTCCTCTTCGCAGGGCGTCAAGACACTGAGGCCAAGGCAGTGCTAGCGGGTCCCGAGGCCACTCAACTTCGTGAGGACGGACGCCTCTTCGAACTAGTCAAGTTCCTTGATGACGAAGACGAGAGCATGGTTTTTCAGGCTTGCGATGCGGTTTGGCTGGGCTATCGTCACTGGTTAGGCATGAGCGGCGTGCTCGTGCAAGCCGCCACTGCGGGCAAGCCCGTCCTGGCCATGGAGCAGGGGCTGGTCGGCTACCTGACCGATCACCACAAGATTGGCCTCACCGCCAAGTTTGACGACCCAGCGCTCGTCGCAGCCAACATCAACAAGCTGATGACCCACCCCGAGCTCACCCAAGAACTCAGTGCAAACGGCAAGAAAATGGCCCAAGACCACACGCCTGAGCTCTTCGGCCAGCGCATTTGCGATCACATCTTGGGAACCGCCGCGCGAAGCTAAAGGTTTCTTAGCCTAGCGCCTATAATATGGGCATCAGATTTTGCGCCCCGTCCCCGAATGGGAGAGCAAGATTGGACTTTTATCATGAGCAAAATGAAGATTCTCGTCGCTGGTGGCGGCGGTTTTATTGGCGGACACTTGGCGAAAAAACTGATCGAACAGGGTCACGACGTCAGAATTGTTGACCGCAAGCCCTTTGATGAGTGGTACCAAGTGCACCCCGAGGCGGAGAATTCAGTAGGCGATCTTCAGCTGCTCGACGAGTGCGAAAAAGCCACCAAGGGAGTCGAGTGGGTCTATAACCTCGCCGCCGACATGGGCGGCATGGGCTTCATCGAGAACAACAAAGCGCTCTGTATGCTCAGCGTTCTGATCAACACCCACCTGCTGCGCGCCGGTCTGAGCAACAATATCAACCGTTTCTTCTTCGCTTCCAGCGCCTGCGTCTATGCCGCCGACAAGCAAACCAGCACCGAAGCCACCCAACTCCGCGAAGAGGACGCCTACCCCGCCATGCCCGAAGATGGCTACGGCTGGGAAAAGCTCTTCAGCGAGCGCATGTGCCGCCACTTCCGCGAGGACTTTAAAATGGTCACCCGAATGGCCCGATTCCACAATGTTTATGGCCCCTTTGGCACGTTCGAGGGTGGCCGAGAGAAGGCCCCGGCTGCCATGTGCCGCAAGGTGATTCACGCCAAGATGACCGGCGACCACAACATCGAAATCTGGGGCGATGGTAACCAAAGCCGCAGCTTCATGTACATCGACGACTGCACGCACGGCGTCGAGATGATCATGGAGCGTGACTACACCGAGGCCATCAATCTGGGCAGCGATGAGGGCGTCACGATTAACCAGCTAGTGGACATGGTCGAAGATATTGCCGGCATCAAGCTGAACCGCAACTACAATCTGGATGCTCCGAAGGGCGTGAATGGGCGCAACAGCGACAACACGCTGATTAAGGAAGTCTATGGTTGGGCCCCCGGCATCACGCTCCGCGAGGGAATGGAAAAGACCTACGACTGGATCTTTGACCAGATGAAGAATCGCTACGGCGCAGTTGTCTAAGTGCGCTCCGGACTAGGGCCGCATTCCCAAGCTGGGAATGCGGCCCTTTGCTTGTACAATCAGGGTCCGCATGCTGCGCCCCGACTCCCCCGCGCTGGTCCTGGCACCCATGGAGGGCATCACCGATGCTCCCATGCGCGCGCTTTGGGGAGAGACTCGCTGCTTCACCTACGCCGTCACCGAGTTCCTGCGCGTCAACAACGATCCCCTTACCGAACGGTCGCTGCTCCGCGATGCGCCTGAGCTTGCTCACGGCAGTAAGACTCCAAGCGGGTTGCCCGTGCAGATTCAGCTTTTGGGCGGAGACCCCGGTCGCCTTGCCGAGAGTGCCGTTCGAGCCGTTGAGCTCGGCGCCCTGGGTATCGATTTAAACTTCGGCTGCCCCGCCCGCACCGTTAATCGGCATGATGGCGGCGCATCCCTGCTGCGGCATCCCGAAAGGCTTCGAGCCATCGTCCGCGCCGTGCGAGACGCCGTGCCGTCCCAAATTCCAATCTCCGCCAAGCTGAGACTAGGCTGGGACTCGGTAGACGAGATAGACAAGAACGCCGCCATGGCCGCCGAAGGAGGCGCGCACTGGCTCACCCTCCACGGTCGCACCCGCATGCAGGGCTACGCGCCACCGGTCTGCTGGCAATCCATCGGTCGCGTGCAACGCGCGCTCGGCCTGCCCATCATCGCCAATGGCGACATTTGGACTCTGGACGATTTTCGCCGATGCCGCGACATTACGGGCTGCCACCACTTCATGATCGGCCGGAGCGCTCTCGCGAATCCTCTGCTTCCCTACTATATTGCTACTGAATTGGGTCTGCCGTGCGGCGCGGCGCCTGATGCGCTTGACTGGAATGCCTGGTTTCGCAGACTCTGCCACTGGACC
>JALHPH010000060.1 GCA_022842565.1 Fimbriimonadaceae bacterium | reverse complement strand
TCGAAGTCCTGGCCGGCGCAAACGATAGTGGGCTGGAGGACTCCGAAGCGAGTCTGTTCCGGTTGTTGAGAGCCCAGGGCCCCATCGTGTCCCGCGCAGATCTTCGCGAAGGCGTCGCCCCAAGCATCCAGACCATCCATTCGCTCCTCTTCGATGACCTCATCCGACGCGGGTTCTATAAGACCAATCCCACCGTCAGCAAGGTGATCTGGGGCACTGCTGGCATCGTCGTCTTGGCGGCCATCGGCTTCATTATCTACCTGCTCAATCCGCTCAATTCGCCCATGCCCATCATCGTGGGCGGCGGCATTGCGGCAGCGATTGTGCTGGCCTTTGCACAATACATGCCGCGCCGAACCCCGCGAGGAGCGCGTGTCTGGTCCGAGGTCCAGGGCTTTCGCGAATTCATCATGCGCGCCAAAGAGAAAGAGCTCGAATGGATGGACAAACGCGAACCCACCGCCTCGCTGTTCGAGGAGTACTTGCCGCACGCGGTCGCTTTCGGGCTGGTGATGCAGTGGACCAAGGCATTCGAAGGCGTTCTCACCGAACCGCCGGACTGGTACGACTCGCCGGGCCGCGGATTCAACGTGATCTACCTGGGCAACGACCTGAGCGACTTCAGCTCCGAAATGGGCTCAGCGGCGATGACACCGCCAAGGAGCGACGGCGCTTCGGGTGGAGGCTCTGGTTTCAGCGGTGGCGGTGGATTTAGCGGCGGCGGCTTCGGCGGCGGCGGCGGGGGAAGCTGGTAAAACTCGATCATGGACCCCTTACTCATTGCAATAGTGGTGGTAGTAGCGCTTGCTGCGCTGTTTCTGGTGCTGTACAACTCGGTTGTGAGCATGCGGCAACTGACCATGAACGCATGGGCCGACGTCGATGTCTATCTGAAGCGACGCGCCGAACTGGTGCCAAACTTGGTGGAGACCGTCAAGGCGTTCGCATCTCACGAGAAAGCCGTACTGACCTCGGTTGTCGAGGCGCGGCAGCTTGCCATGGGTTCGCACAAACCGGATGCCGCCAAAGGCGTGGCCGAAACCGAACTCGGCGGAAGAATTTCGCAGGTCTTGATTCTGGCCGAAAGTTACCCAGCCCTCACCAGCAGCGAAAACTTCCTTTCCCTTCAAAAGGAGCTACGCGAAACCGAGAAGCTTATCGCCCACGCCCGGCAGTACTTCAATGCTTGCGTTCGCGACTATAACACCAAGTTGGAGACATTCCCGAGCAACCTTGCCGCGGGGATGATCGGGGCCAAGCCGATGGAGTTCTTCCAGCTGAGCGACGCCAGCGAAGGCAACGTTCCTAGGGTCTAAGCGAGCGTCCGCAGTAGCTTGGTGACTTCTTCGCCGGCGGTCTGCCAGTTCAGTCGCTCCTCATATTCGCGGAACGACTTACGGGCCAGATCGGCGTAAGCCTCCGGAGAGGCGATGATCTCCTCGATCTTTGCGACCCACACTTCGGGCGGCGCCGAAAGCGGGAAAGCAAAGCCGTTCCGGTGGTCTTTAATGGCCGTGGTGATGCCGCCAACATTGGTGGTGATGCACGGCACTCCGAAAGAGCTAGCTTCGGCCAGGACCACGGCGCAGCACTCAGCGACCGACGGAAGCAACAAGAAGTGCGCCTCCTCCATCATCTGGTCGATCCGCCGCTTCCCTTCGTCGGCCTTTTTCGAGATAAAGCCGTGCGATTTCACGTAGGGCGGGAGGTCTCCCGGGGGAACCGTGCCGATGATGTTGAGCTCAATCGGGATCCCCTTTCTATGCATCCCTTCGGCCACGCGCAGGGCCATGTCGCCGCCTTTGCGCTCCCAATCCAGACCCATGAAGATGAACTTGATCGTCTCCATCGAACGCGCAGCGATCAGCGAGTCGATCTCGGCCGCCGTCCGTGTGACGTCGATGTTCGCGCCGTAAGGCACGGTGTGCACCTTTTTCGGGTCCACTCGGTAATGCTTCAGGGCGGTCTCTGCGGCCCATTCCGAACTATAAATCGCTAAAGCGCAGCGATCCAGAACGTATTGTTCGGCCGCGTTACCCTCGCGGATGGATAGCGCGCAGAGATTGGAATGGTCAGGATAAAAATCGACCATGCCCGCGAAGGTGCAATCGGTCCAAAAAACCAGCGGTCGCGGGTCCTTTAGCGCGCTGACCGGGATGGTCGCGGGGGCAAAAATGAGGTCGCAATCCACCCCTTTCAGCTTCGCATCTAATTGCGTCGAAAGGCTGCGAATGCGGCCCGGGTCGCGGTTATAAAAGTAATTCTGCTTGAAAACCCGCTTGAAAAAGGCACGCTTGATGCGAGCAATCGGGAAATCCTCTTTTTTCAGTTCGCCATAGACATGCACCGTGTTGCCAGCGGTTTCCAGCGAGCGCAAGATGCGATACATCGAACCCGAATACGGATAGATATCGTAAGGGTCGTGGTCCGAAACGTAGGCGATCTTCATAGTGGCTGGGCTTCGGGTATGCAGAGTACCCGGGCTTCATCAGGATTCAACGCAAAATACATGCCAGCGGCTAGCTTCGCTGGTCCAGCCATCGCTGCATCGCTTCCAGCGATACCGTGCTGACGTGATGTTCGATTCCTTCGGCGTCCAACTCGGCTTGCAGATCGGGCACACCAATGAACTTCAAGAATTCGACAACGAGCTTGTGTCTGCGCAGGCAAGCAGTGGCCAGTTCTCGACCGGCGGGGCTCAGGTGGATCCTGCTGCGCGGCTCAAAGGTAACCAGGCCGTCGGCCAAGAGTCGTTCGAGCGCCTTGGTGACCGTGGGTTGGGAGACGCCGAGCGCCTGCACGAGGTCCGCATTACGCACGCCGGAACCGTCGGGCTGTTCAAGCCTAAAGATGAGCTCGACGTAATCCTCGGCCATTTCTGTCCGGTGATCCTCTCGCGCCCTTGCAAAGCTATTCTTTCTTTCGGCCATGCCAAACTCCCACGCCATTATAGTTCCATGGCGTTGGGAGCCGGGCATGGCCCAAGGGTTGGGGCTCTCCCCAGGTGGGTTAAGGCTGCGGAGGATTGGCTTTAGGGTTTATCCGAGCATATCGAGCAGCCCTTGAATCGCCGAATTCTGGACAGATTGTCGGTTGTATCCGTACAAATTCAAGGTCCGCTGTTGTGCACCCTGGGTTTTATCGTCGTTGGTACCACCCATTCCAAATCCCATTCCCATGCTCATACTCGTGTCCATGCCTGGGAAACCTCCCATGCCCGTTTGAGTCGGATCGGGAAGACCCATTTCGGAAGCCGTCTGCGAGACAGCGTCTTTCATGTTCATGCCCGAATCCACCAAGCCCTTCAGCTTGGAATCAAATGCCTCCATTTTCTGGGCCATTTCCGGGTTCTTGCTTGCCATTTGCTCTTTCATTTGAACAAACTTCTGCTGCATTTGGCCGAAGTTGATCCCTTGGGGACCTCCTTGACCGAAGTTACCACTGATCGTCATTAGATTCACCTCGAGGTCTACTTCTGGAGACCCCGCATTAATACTCGGCATATTGCGTGTATTCTGCACTTAATTTTGTTCTAGTACACTTTGTTCGTGGATCCCGATGCGCAACGCCTGCCTGGAGCCATGCTTGCGCCACTGTTGATTCGGTCGGCATCGTCGTTCCACGGCTTTCTGCGGCGGCTGCTCGATTCGCTTGGCGTCGATTTGACCCCCGAGCAAGGGATGACACTCTCTATTCTTCGCCAAGTCGGGGCGCAATCGGTCTCATCGCTCGCCGCGATCATGAACAAAGACCGCACGACGGTCAGCCGCTTTGTGGATCAGCTAGCCAATGCGGGGTGGGTGCTACGCTCGCCCAGCACCGAAGACCGCCGCAACGTGGTCGTGACGCTGAGCGATGCCGGGCTTGAACTCATTTCACGCATCGATCCGCAGGTCATGGGCGCCGTGATGAAGTTGCTGGCAGGCATCCCGGCAGAGGATTTGGCTGTGACCGAGCACGTTTTGCAGCAAGTTCTTGAGCGCTCGGCCACAGCCGAAGTTTAAGCTACTCCGAGACAGCGATACCATCCGGAATGCCGCCGGTGTCGTACCATTTCACGGCCTTCCAGGTCTTTAAATCAATCTCGGCGACGGCATGTGAAGTGACGAGCACCACCAGCACATTTCCATTCTTCCGCTGATAGAAATTCATGGGGGCTGGCCACTGGTCGCCATATTGGGGATTGGCAATTCCCTTTGCCTTCACGACCACAGTGGCCGTTTTTTGCCACTTCTGGGTCTCGTAAACCTCCACAGCCCCGCTCCCGAGGCTGCTCACCATCAGGTGTTTGCCATCGGGCGTGAAATGGGTTCGGATCGGCTTCCCGATTTTCTCGATCGTGTGCTCGACGGCCAGGGTTTTGGTGCGAATGAGGGAGACGGTATCCGCACCCAGATTTCCGCAGGCAATCCATTCTCCATTGGGCGAAATCGAAATCCCCTCGGCTCCCGCGCCCGTCGGAATTTGCTTCATGATTTTTCCTGTCGCAAAATCCATAGCGGTCACGCTGCCCGAAAAGGCGTTAACGGTGTAGCAATTCTTGAATCCAGCATCAAAAACGGCCAGGTGAGTGCCCCTCTGCTCCGTCTTTAGGGTCCTCAGGGTGGTCTTGCTGGTCAGGTCAATTTCGTTGACTGAATCGGTCACGTGCGAGGTGACCGCGATTCGGTCTTTTGCCAGAAATGTGATTCCGTGCGGAGCACCGTTTTCGCCGAGCTTCACGGTTCCGGTGATCTTGGCCGCCTCGATATCAACCAGCGAAAGCGTCGTTCCCGGCGGGTTGCCCGCGCCGCCCATATTGCTGATGACCGCCGTCTTTCCGTCGGGCGATACGGCCACTTCGTTCGGATTGGCTTCGGTTTGGAGCTCCATGATCCGCTTATTCGCCTCCATATCCACGATCCAGGCCGTATTGTTCGCCTTATTCAGCACGATGAGCTTCGCTGGCGTTTTGGCTGTCGGCGCAAATGCCATCAGTGCCACGATGAGAAGTGATTGCATGACAGCGATGTTACATTTTGTAATAGGTGGTTTGTTCCCGCAGCTGGTTGGTTAGGACTTTGCGCCTATGCTTCGCGTCGCTCCCAGCGTAGCACCAGGCCATCTTCTGGCTCAATCACCTCACCTTGCATTGCGAACCCGTTTCGAGACAGGACCTTTTGGGATGCAAATCCATCTGCCAAAGTGTGTGCTCGCACACAATCGACTCCTAAACGGAAAGCATGCTTTGTCAGAATTTCACAGAGCCCGGTCGCCGCTCCCCTTCCCCAAAATGGCTCGTGAATGCCGTAACCGATCTCGACCATGCCCGCTTCAGGCGCCTTCTTGTAGCCACCGGAGCCGATCACCTGGTCCTCGAAAATCACCCAAAATCCAAGCCAATCAGGGTTCATCAGAATTTGCTCGGACCAAGGAGTGATGAACTCCTCAGGTAGCAGCGCATCGGCAGTACCGTTCAATCCAGCCGCCTTGATTGCATCCAGCCTCGACCGACAGTGCAGTCGTAAGAGTTCTGGAGAAACTTGAAGGAATGAAAACATCATTAGGTTTTTCTACCAAAAGGTTGGGACCGGCGTTGGGAGCAATTCTGCAAAATTGGATGATCCAGATGCAGTGAAACCAACGAAACTGAACCTAAAACAGGGTGGTGGTCGATACTGGACTTGAACCAGTGACCCCTTCGGTGTGAACGAAGTGCTCTACCACTGAGCTAATCGACCCTAATGTGCGAACTCTGCCTGGTCGCCCCGTCCGAATGGGCTTGGCGGCCGTAGCCGTGCTGAGCGCAGGGGGGATTATACCCCTGGCAGCTGCCGGGGGCAAGCGGTGCAGTCCCCGCTGCACCTCGCAAAATCACCTTCTCTAGTCCAAAAAGCAGCCAAAATCACCGACAATTGAGAATTCTCAGGTAACTCTCGCGAACCTCGGGCGTCCTTAACCTTCGGAGATTTCACAACATGCTCAATCAAATTTTGAAACTATCCAAGCGCACTTTGGCGCTGGCTGCTTTGGCAACTCTTTCCACCTTTGCAATGGCCGAAACCTATTCGCTTTCCATTGGAATCAACGATTACCCCGATGCCAAAGACGCCGAGGGAAAAACGATCGACCAAGACCTGAAAGGCTGCGTCAATGACGCTAAGTCGATGCGCGCTCTATTTGTTAAGTCTTTCGGAGTAAAGGAATCGAATACTCGACTTCTCACCGATAAGCAAGTCACTCTGAACGCGTTCATTGACAACATGAAGTGGCTCATCACCAACGCGAAAGCAGGGGACCAAGTGGTATTTACATACAGTGGTCACGGCGGACAAGTCAAGGACGCCTCGGAAGCCGACGGATTCGAGGAAGTACTGGTTTTGGCTGACGAGAATCTGATTCCCGGTGACCTCTTTGGAGAGGTGGCCAAAATGCTGAATCTTAACGGTATTCACACCACTTTTGTATTCGATTCTTGCTTCAGCGGCGGCATGTCCCGCTCGGTGGATGGCACCATTTCGGTACGAACAAAGTCGATGGGAGTGCTGAAGCCAAAAAGCGCTTCTAACCTAGAGAGCATTTCGAGAAGAGTGTCAGGAATCGTGCCCCGCGCAAAGTCCGAATCCACAGCCACGAGCGCGTTCCTCTTTGCAAGCCAAGAGGACAAGACGAGCGACGATATCTCGGGTTTGGAAGGCATCGATCCACACGGCATTTTCACCCTCTTGCTGCTAGCAGTTCTCGAAGACAACCCGAAAACTCCAGTCGCAGATATGTACGATGCGGTGAATAGTGTTTTGGACGGTTTGAACGAGAAGTTTAAGCAACAAGGATCGGATATGCGATTTGAACAAGGTCCGAAATTCGAAACCACAGGCGACCGCGCGAAACTGCCGATTCTCCTAGGGCTTTCCTAATCCATAAGATCATGCGCACCATCGTTGCCTTATCCTCCCTGAGTCTGGCAGCGGTGGTGCTTGGGCACGCGCCCGCCAACTCCGCCACACCCCAGCGCGGGCTGGAACTGGTCACCATCGTCAGCGATGAGCGGCTCGAAGACATCAAAATCTCGGCCGACGACCGGCTGATGGTCACCCACGACCGAGGCTTCGCGCCAAGACTGTGGGACCTCGCCACCATGCGCATCATTGCGGTGCTGCAGGGCCACCCTGGCTGGGTCCGCAGCATCGATATGCCGGAAGATGCGGACCGACTGCTCACCCGCAGCGATGACATGGTCCGCATTTGGAACACCCGTACCGGATTGCCGCTCGGGACATGGAGCAACGATTCGAAGGACCCCATCACCCGAAGTGCGATTTCGCCCGATGGAACGACCATCGCGGTTGGCACGGAAGCGGGACGTGTTTTGGTCGCGAAGATCGGCGACCTGAAGCTACGCGAACTCGGCAAGCACGCCGACATGGTCTCCGCGATGGCTTTTGACGCCTCCGGAAAGCTGCTTGTCACCGGCGGATCAGACAACAAAACAGTCCTTTGGGACCTAGCCACGGGCACGCAAAAGACCAAATTTGCAGGGCATAAGGAGAGAGTTGCCTGGGTCGAAATGAGCCGAGATGGTCGCGATATCTTGACGACCGGGTTCGACGGGACCGCGCGACTCTGGGACGCCGCAACCGGTGTGCAGCGCTTTAGTTGGGCCCACGTGGTCGGAGAAAAGGGCTTTCACACCAATACGCTCATGGCCGCACTCCTGGTGGATAAGGACCAGTCGGCGGTCGCGGTCTGCGGCAAGGATGGCACCATCAATCTGCACTCGCGCAAAGATGGTAGCGTGGTCAGGGTTCTGGCAGGCTACAAGATGCCGGTGCGAGAGATTCGTCGGACTCGCGACGGAATGCGGCTGGCCACCCACGCCAGCTACGACATGCCCGAACCCAGTTCCGGGCTGGCCGACCCCCTCAAGCTTTGGGATGTTGCTACCGGCAAAGAATTCCCATTCGAACGATTCAGCATCACCATCGGCCCGACCGCTGGCGAGTTTGCAGCGGACGGAAGCGGCTTCTGGATCGGATATTCCGATGGCAGCCTGAGAAAGCACGTACTCCGAGACGGCAGTATTCAGTCAGTCACCCTCGGCGCGACGCAGACTTTGGCGGCCGCTTTTCAAGTGAGTCCGCAGGGTGCGATTTTTGCGGCGCAGCCCGTTTCTTGGCTCGCGCCCATCGGTGCTCGCTACTTCGTGGACCCCGCCAATCCCTCGCTGAGCCGAGTGCATTATTCGACCTCCGCCTTTTATTCCGACACCC
>JALHPH010000059.1 GCA_022842565.1 Fimbriimonadaceae bacterium | reverse complement strand
TGAGAAGCAGGCGATCTGGCAAAGCGATGCGAGGGGTGAGAATCAGGCCGTAGTGGACCGGGGTCACGCGGGAACCGATGCGGTCGACGACGGCGACGCCGATCCTCTCCAGCCCTGGGTCGATACCAAGCACCCTCATGCTCGCTTAAACTTCCGGAGCAGGTCTTGCCGAGAGAGCACCAGCGTGATCGGCCTACCGTGCGGGCAAAGGAATGGGTTTTCGGTGGTCGCGAGATCCAATACGAGCTTTTCCATTTCGACCGGGCTGAGCCGCTCCCCGGCCTTGATGGCCATCTTGCACGAGCACATCACCCACACGTTCTCGCGCGGCGAAAGCCGGCTGCCATGTGTTCCCTGGGCAAGGTCGTCAATCAGGTCACGCAGCACCATGAGCGGGTCATCCCGGCGCAGCGCGGCTGGGGTGGAACGGACCAATAACGTGGAGGGCCCGAACGGCTCCACCGCAAACCCTGCTTCATCGAGCGCCTCCAGGTGCTCCATCGCCACCGCGATCGATCGGCGGTCCAACTCCAAGGAGAGTGGCGTCAACAAAGGTTGGCGCTCCAGCGTGCCCTGGCCACGGCTTGCGCGGAGTTTTTCGAAAAGGATGCGCTCGTGGGCGACGTGCTGATCGATGATCAGGAGGCCGTCCCGGTTCTCGGCGAGAATGAAAAAGGCATCGGATGTCTGGCCGAGAATGCGAAGGCCTTCGAGCAGCCTCCGAGCGGCCTGGAGGCTCACGGCCCCCGCGCCAAGGTCCGCATTGGGTGCCGCGCGATCCTGACTCAGGTAAGCCTCCGAGCCGATTTCCGGCCCTGCAAAAGGCTCGAGCTCTGAACCAGTTCTCGGACCCGCAACAGCACCGAGAGAAGGATGAGAAACCGAATCATCGGATGCAGCGTCGCCGCTTAAGGGGTCGATATGACGCTGGCCCGCATAGCCGATGTACCCTAGCTCGCTAAACGCATCCAGCCCTGCACCCCTGCCCAGAGCTGCGCTGCCCCCCGCTGTGCCGTCAGCCAACTCCGGCGCGCCAAACCCGCCAAAAGCGGCCAGATCGGCCCGATCGACAGGGCCTGCCATCCGCTCAAACCGGTCTGGCGCCGCATCGCCAGAATGGCCAGCTTCGGACGATCGGCCCGCATAGGCAGCCGGATCGGCGGCAACCTCCTCGGCCATGCGCATCGACGGACTGGCACCAAACCCCGTGGCAGAGAGCCTAGGTTGTGCATCGCTAAAACCAGAAAAAGCCCCGGCAAACCCGCCGCCTCGCGCCCCACTGTAGCTGTCGCCGCCGCCAAACGCCGCCCCGAGGGCCTCGTTCGCTCTCGCCAGCCCCTCCGCGCTCGGCAGCATGCCGTGCGCCAGCAGGCCGTCGCGAACGCCCGTCCGCACTGCATCAAAGAGCAGTCGCTCGTTCTGGAACCTCGCCTCCGATTTAGTAGGCGAGACGTTCATATCGACCCTCGCCGGGTCCATATCGATGAGTAGCGCGCAGATCGGGTACCGACGATCGGGCGTGAGCTGCCTAAACGCCGCATCCAGCGCCGAATAAAGTGCGCGGTTCCGGATCGGGCGACCATTGACGAAAATCCACTGCTGGCTCCGAGTGGGCCGTGTCAGATGGGGCGGGCTCACCCATCCTCGTACCCGGATCCCCTCGCGAAGGCTCTGGAACGGCACCAGCGCCCGCGCCGTCTCGCGGCCCCAAACGGCAGCCAGCGCGCCCTCCATGTCGCCATCGCCGGGGCTCTCGATGAGCACATTCGCTCCGTGCGTCAGCCGAAATGACACATGCGGAAACGCAAGGGCATACTTGCCGATCCACTCCGAAATGAGCCCCATTTCAGTCGAGGCGCTCTTTTGAAACTTCAGCCGGGCTGGGGTGTTAAAGAAAAGGTCCTCGACCAAAATGGTGGTGCCGCGGGGGCCGGCCTCGAACCCGAGGGGGCTGACTTCGCCGCCCTCCACCAGAACAACGCAGCGCGAGCCATCCTCCTCGGCGGATGTCATGCAAAAACGCGAGACCGATGCAATGCTCGGGATGGCCTCCCCGCGAAAGCCGAGCGACGTCGCCCGCTGCAAGTCCTCCACGCGCTCA
The DNA here is from genome assembly GCA_022842565.1 of Fimbriimonadaceae bacterium. Classification (GTDB taxonomy): domain Bacteria; phylum Armatimonadota; class Fimbriimonadia; order Fimbriimonadales; family Fimbriimonadaceae; genus JAFLBD01. The sequence goes on along the minus strand of JALHPH010000059.1, from coordinate 6,162 downwards.
ATCTTGGAGGTTGCATGACGCTGCAGGGCTGCCAGTGCATCCTCGGCCGACATGCCGTAGCCATTGTCGGCGACTTCGATGAGCGTCCGGCCCGCATCCTCCACCCGGACCCGCACCCGCGTTGCCTCGGCATCCAGGGCGTTTTCGACCAGCTCCTTCACTACGGAAGCGGGGCGCTCCACCACCTCGCCTGCCGCTATCTGGTTGACGGTGTGACCATCGAGGAGGCGCACCCGCGCGCGCCGTCGCTCGCCCCCGAGTGCGCCAGCAGGCGTACCCGAGGGGTCCGCCGCCAGAAGGATCCTTGGCGGTTCATTCGGCCCCACATTTGGGAAAGTCTCCTCCATCAATCTAAGTTTGTCGCCGTGCAACCCTGACACCCCAAACATACTTTACCACTTGATAACACTTGAATACCACTAAAGTGTCACGAGAAGGGAGTTTGGGCGCCCTAGGCACCTCAAGCCTACGGTAAAGCATAGACGGTGCCGATACTGGAAATGTTGCGGGAGCTCACTGGGGCGTGCTCTTCCGTCACGGATCGATCATCCATGTTTGCCATTATCGGAATTGTTCTAGGTGTGGTCCTCATCATGGTGGGTTACACCATGCACGGAGGCCAAATTGCGGTGCTCATCCAGATCTCCGAGTTTATCGTGATCGGCGGCGCGGGGCTCGGCATTTTTGTCGCATCCAATGGCAAGGAGGGCATTCAGTCCACCATCAAAGCAACCATCGGCGTTCTCAAGCCGAGTCCCTTCAATAAACTTTCCTTCGTGGAGCTTCTCAAGATGCAATACGCGCTCTTCAACGTGGCGCGAAAAGAGGGCCTGCTTGGCCTCGAAAAGCACATCGAGAAGCCAGAAGAGTCAGAAGTCTTTAAGAAAAACCCGGTTTTCCTGGCCAATCACCACGCGGTCGACTTCATGTGCGACACCCTCAAGGTGATCCTCACCGGCGCAGTCGGTCCGCACGACCTCAGCGAGATGATGGAAATCGACCTCGACATTGCGCACCGCGAACAAAAGGCTCCGGCCGATGCAGTGCAAAACCTCGGCGACGCGATGCCCGCGGTCGGAATCGTCGCGGCGGTTCTGGGTGTGATCATCACCATGGGAAAGATCGGCGGCGATCCGGCTGCCATTGGTCACTCGGTGGCCGCAGCGCTCGTCGGTACCTTCCTTGGTATCTTCCTCGCCTACTGTATTTTCTATCCCATGGCCAAGGCCATGGAAGCTCAGCTCTTCCCCGAAGAGCAATATATGAATTGCATTCGCTACGCGCTGTTTAGCTTTGCGCGGGGCGAATCCCCCGTCACCTGCGTGGAATTTGCGCGGCGCAATATCGCGCCCAGCATGCGCCCCAGCTTTACGGAAGTCGAAAAGGCGGTGAAGGATAAGGATGCCGCTTAAAGCAAGCTTCTTGATGGATGACGCGGCTGTGGCCGCGAAGGAGGTGCCCTCATGCCGATGAATGAAGGCGCACCCATTATCATTAAGAAGCGCAAAAAACATGATCACGGCCACCACGGTGGCGCGTGGAAAGTGGCTTACGCGGACTTTGTGACGGCCATGATGGCCTTCTTCCTCGTGATGTGGATCATGGGCCTGAGCGATGGCGAGCGTGCCAGCGTACAGGGCTACTTCAACGACCCGATGGGCTTTATGAAATCGACCCCGAAGGGGCGTGTGAACCTGGGCTACGCCGGTGGCCGCAGCCGATCCGCCGAAAAGGGTGCGGGCACGGCCCTCGCGGTAGAAGCTGACCGCGACCGAAGGCAGCTGGACCAAGTGAAGGAGGATCTCCAATCCTTTGTACAGACTCAGGGCGGAAAGGGCGGCGCGCTGGCTGCGATGCTTCAAAACGTCGAGATTCGCCTGACAGACGAGGGGCTTGAAGTCGAGTTCATCGAAGGCAAAGGCGTCGCATATTTCGAATTAGGGAGTGCGAACATCACCCCCGCCGCTCGCCGCATCATTGGCGAAGTGGCCCCCGCGCTGACCAAAGCAGGGCGCGTGTTTTTTGTGGATGGTCACACCGACGCCCGAAACTACGCGGGCGGCGGCTACGATAACTTTGACCTCAGCGCAGACCGCGCACAAGCTGTCAAGCGAGCGATCATCGTCAGCGGCGTTCCGAGCAAGCAAGTATTGGGTGTCAGGGCCTTCGCCTCGGCGCGGCTGCGCAACCCGGCTCAGCCGTTTGCAGACGAGAACCGCCGCGTGACGCTGGTCATGCCATTCCGCCGCGCAGAGCTCAACCAATCGGCCGAGGCGCTTCCCACGAACCCGGTGAGTCAGGACACCGAGCGCATGCGTTCAGACATACGCGTTCCGGCTGCGCCTGAACTGCGCCATGCTAGGCCCAAAGCCGACCACTAAACTGGACAGTTCCCTCGCGATTTTAGCGGGTTTAGGCCCTTCGGCTTCATGCAGGATTGAACTTAGAATAGAATAGGGACGGAGGTATTTGAATGAAACCGTCTCAAAGACGAGGCTTTACCCTGATTGAGCTCCTCGTCGTCATCGCCATTATTGCCATTCTTGCTGCAATCCTATTCCCGGTTCTTTCCCAGGCGCGCGAAGCAGCCAAGAAGACCAGTGCCATCACCAACGGTCGCCAAAATGCTGTCAGTTTGGTCATGTACGCGGGGGACAACGACGACCAGTTCCCTGGAGCGCTTGTGCCGAATCTCTCGACCGCTGGCGTGGTTCGCTACCGAGTGAACGACGACACCGTACAAAACCCGAACGGTTGGTTTAACTTCCCGGGCGCACAAGACGAGTACGCGTTGATGTGGAACAACTCCACCGACCCGTACCGCAAGAATTACGACATTCTGAATGCCTCGGGAATGCCCGAAGTCCGCATCAGTGACGCCGCTTGGACCGCGGGCTACGCAGCCCCGCTGAAAACGCCAAAAGCCGCCAACTTCACCATGAACGGCTTCTTGCACCATTATTCGCAAAGCGCAGTGACCGCTCCCAGCGTGCTCCCACTCGTATGGCAAGGCACCGGCAAACTCAGCAAGGTTGGTGCCTCTATGGCCAACCCACGCCTTAACTGTAACGCCACCGGTCAATGCCTTTATCAGCCAGAAGCCATGCCGCAAGCAGGCGCAACTGGCGGCGGAATGTATACCGTCACTTACCCGATGGGCAACGTCGGTGGACCGTCCATGTGGACCTTCAACCAAGGCATGATCTTTGTCTCGGTCGATACCTCCGCGCGCTACGTGCCGCTTGGCCGCGGAAACAAGGCTGCGTTCCCAGGAAGCACCAATACGGTGAACTTCTTCAATAGCCTGGACGCCAACGGAAAGATCGACGTGTTCGCCATCCGTGGCCGATTCCGCGCCAATGGCACGATCCTGTTCATTGAGGCCTTTGCCCCGGATAACACGTTTGCCAACTAAATCCATGAAAAAGACAACCCTCGCTCTTTTGGTGATCCTCGGCCTGATTTCGGTCGGTTGCTCCGGTGGCGGCGACGCCTCGGGTGGCACCGCCGCTGACAATGCCGCTGCTTCGAGCAGCAATAGCCAAGACGCCGTCAAGGTCGATCCTGCTCAGCCGAATAACCCCGAGACGGGTTCTGGTGATTCCGGCATCCGTTCCGTGCCTCCTACCCAAGCGGGCGACCGAAACTAAACGCGGTTCTCCGCTCGATAAATAGCGCTCTGGGACTTTTCCCAGAGCGCTTTTTCTGTGCGGCTAGATCATGCACGGAGCCGTCCTTATGCTAGCTTATGGCCCGACTCGATGGTGACCTTTTCTCCCATAACTTCGTGAAGCTCGTGCTGCTGGACGCCACCCACGACGCTCTATCGGCACAGAGCGACCAGCTGCCGCCGGAGTGCTATCCTGTGGTCCGAGAGTCGTGGGCTGCCCGCGCGCACATCGAAAATGCTTGCCTCGCTTCTGCCCGCGAAGCCGGGTACCTCTACCACTGGCATGCTAAGAGCGATCTCGAGGACTGCATTTATGTCGGCGCGGTCCAGGCCAGCGCGTTGAACTAAGAGTCCACAGACAAAAAGAAAGCCCGCCGCTTTTTCTTGATGCGGCGGGCTTTTTGTCAGGGGATGGAATGGGCTCTTAGCGCACGCGGTCAACGATAGCTCGGCGCATCATCGCGTCGGCAATCTCTTCACCCGTGGGCCGGTAAGTCCCAGCGGCAATCTTTTTGCGAAGCTCTTCTACTCGGTCCTCGCGGTCCGGCATGTCGATCACTTCGCGGGTCACGGCCGCCACCAGCGGCTTGTCGCTTTCAGGCAGCGTCCACTCTTGCTCCTCGATCGGCTCCGCTATTCGGAGCGATCCGGTTGCGATCACTTTCTTCAGTTCCGTATCGGAAATTTGCATAAGCCTTCACCTCGGCGTTTTGCGGTTCCCGGTCCAGGTAACCCGGCTGTCCACGTGGGATCCTAGGCTTTGCGCTCAAGGAGTTGCCTCCAGGATTGCCTTTTTCTGTGTCGGTCGCTTTGCGTCCAGTATGTCTATCGGCAGGTACTTTTGCTTTCTTTAGGGCAATCCCTGAAAAAACATTCAGATTTTGCGCCGCGAAGGCTCAAGCGGGCCGTGATCTTCCTTTTCTGCCTCACATTCCGTGCCACGCGTCGCGTGGCGGCGTGTTCCTGACGTTGTTGCCGGGCGGTGATCAGGTAGGTTAAGAGCGTGAAGAACGTTGAGCATTGGATGAGCTGGCAGGCGGGAATCGAAGTGGCGGGTGTCACGCAGCACGGGCTCGAGACGCCTAACGTGGTGTTTCACATTGCCCGGATGGTCCAGACGCCGGTCGGCATCGCGAGCAGCGGCTACATCATGGTCTCGCCTGTCGGCGAGAGCGAGCTGCAGCCGTTTCTGGGCTTTGTTTCGGAGGATGACGAGGTCGGTTCGTATCTTGGGCCCAACGTGTTCGCAGACACGCCCTGGATGATGGTGCGCCACTACGAGGCGATGATCGAGGTCTATCGCACCGATCACGGCATGGGTGCGCGCGCCGAGGTCGGCGACCGCTCCTTCGAGGTCACACTGAACGAGCTTGAGCCGCTGGAGGTCGTGACCCACGCCGCCGGTGAGCCACTGCCCTTCGCCCAGCAGATGCTTCGCCGCCGGGCTGGCGAAGTGATCATGAAGATTGACGGGGTACACGTGCCGCTGTTTTTCAACGGCACGATTCCAAACTACTCCCCCGCCGGTTTCTACGCGCGTTAGACGCCCACGCCGGTCAGCGCTTCTTCGCCCATGATCTCGCGGACGATCATGTTTTGATTGATCTTGTACTTCCTTGCACGTGGGGCGATATACGCACAATCGATCTTCTCATCGAAGTTAAACTGCGGCCCCATCTGCGTCCACGTAGCTTTCGTCGTACACAGCCACTTCTCGTCGTCGCGGTTGGGAGTGTCCATCTTGAAGTGGGCCCCGCGTGATTCGTCGCGCACAATCGCACCGCCGACAATCGCCTTCGACATCTCGATCATGTGCTGGAGTTGGCGCGTGAACGGTACCGCTTGGTTGGCCCAACCACTGTCGTCGATCAGGTTGCACTGCTGAGCCCGTTGGGTCAGCTCGCCCAACTTCTCTCGGGCAGCCAGCAGGTCGCGCTGGGTGCGCCAGATGCCGCAGTTGTTCCACATCGTGTCGGCGAGGGCGTCGGCCACGGCATAGCAGTTCTCGCTGCCCTTGGCCGATTTCAGGTCCTTGTAGTGGGCCTCGTGCTTCGCGCGGAACTCCTCCACCAAGGCTGCCGGCGCATCCTCTTTGGCCACATCCATGCCGCGTACGTAGCTGAGCACGCCAAGCGCGGTCAGCTCGCCGCCAGTCAGGCAGCTCAGCAGGGCATTGGCACCCAGACGGTTGGCACCGTGGTACTGGTAATCCGCTTCACCCGAGGCATAGAGGCCCGGGATGTTGGTCATCTGGTTGCGGTGGCTGAGTTCGTCCAGCGCCTGTTCGCTGCCCTTTTCGTAGTCCACCCAAAGCCCGCCCATGGTGTAGTGCACGGCGGGATAGATGCGCATCGGATTGTCGATCGGGTCCTCGCGCATGAACTTCTCGTAGATCTCGAGCACGCCCTCAAGCTTGTCGTTGATCTGCTCGCGGCTCATACCACGGTCGCGGTGCAAGTGGGTGATGTCCAGATAGACCTGCTGCTTGCCCT
>JALHPH010000058.1:7854-8369 GCA_022842565.1 Fimbriimonadaceae bacterium | reverse complement strand
AGCCGCGGCGGATGTCCTTATGCTCGCGCTCCCCGATGTGGCGCTCGGAGAAATTTTCGCCAGAAGTATCAAGGATTTCCTGAGGCCCGAGCAGACGCTGCTGCTTGCTCATGGCTTCGCGGCGGTGTACGGCCTCATCAAACCACCAGAGGGGGTGGACCTGGCCCTGGTGGCCCCAAAGGGCGCCGGAGCCGGCATCCGCGCGCTGTATCAGCAAGGCCAGGGCGTTCCGGCCCTGTTGGCGGTCCACCAGGACGCTACTGGCCAAGCCATGGCCCGGGCCGCTGGCTACGGCTGGGGCATCGGCTGCGCCCGCTCGGGACTGATCGCCCAAACAACTTTCGCCGATGAAACCCACACTGATCTATTTGGCGAACAGGCAGTCTTGTGCGGTGGCATTCCCACCCTGATGCAGGCCGCGTTCGAGACCATGGTTTCGCGGGGCTACCCGCCCGAGATGGCCTACTTTGAGTGCATCCACGAAGCCAAGCTGGTGGTGGACCTGATCTACGCAC
>JALHPH010000058.1:0-7844 GCA_022842565.1 Fimbriimonadaceae bacterium | reverse complement strand
GGGGGCTGGCTGGCATGCGATCAGCCATCAGCGATACAGCCGCCTGGGGAGGTCTCACGGCGGGACCGGACCTAATCGACTCAGACACCCGGCAGCGCATGGAGCAAACCCTCACGGCCATCGAATCGGGCGCATTCGCGAAAGAGTGGATGGACGAGGTCGCCCAGGGTCGGCCTCGTGACCGCGACCTCCGCAACCAGGAACAAGAACACCCCAGCCAGGCGGTTGGAGCCGGGCTGAGGCGTGCAATGGGTCTGCAGGATTAGCGTCGCAGAAGCTGCTTGAGCTCCGAGATGACACCAGCGTAGTTGATGGCGACCTGCTCGGTGATGATTCCTGCTTTCACGTAGCGAACGAGCGATTGGTTCATGGTCTGCGTGCCCCAGAATCCGCCCTCGTTCATGTGGGCATAGATGTCGTTGAAGTGTCCGTCCTCGATGGCTTTGCTCACGGTCGGCGTACAGATCAGGATCTCGTTCACCACGACACGGCCCTGCCCATCGGCGCGCGGCGCGAGCTTTTGGGCAACGATAGCTCGAAGCGAGTTGGCCAACCTCTGACAAAGGAACGCTTTCTCGTGTGGCGGGAACATGTTGATAATACGGTCGAGCGTTTCGTAGGCCGACGAGGTGTGGACCGTCGAGAACACCAAGTGACCAGTTTCACCGGCTGTGAGCGCGACGTGCATGGTAGTGGTGTCGCGCATTTCACCGATTAGGATGACGTCTGGAGCTTCGCGAACCACGGCGCGAAGGGCGGGGCTGAAATCCTCCGTGTCGATTCCGACCTCACGCTGCGAAATGTACGCCTTCTTGTCGCCGTGCACAATTTCGAGCGGGTCCTCGATGGTCACGATGTGGCATGGGCGCGAATCGTTGATGATGTCAATGAGCGCCGCCAGCGTGGTGGTCTTTCCCGAACCGGTGGGACCGGTCACCAGGATGAGACCCTGGCGGTGCTTGGTCACTTCGCGCAGAACCGGCGGGAGGCCGAGCTCTTCGAGCGTGCGAATCTTGAGCGGAATGATACGCATGACCGCTGCGGGGTGACCGCGCTCACGATAAACGTTACAACGGACGCGGCACTTGTTCCCCACTTGGAACGCAAGGTCCATTTCCATGTGGTCCTCGAATTTCGCGATTTGGCGCGGCGACATGACCGAATAGATCATCCGCTTTGCGTTCTCGTCATCGATGACGGGCCATTCACCGGGAACGTCCTGCATCTCGCTGTTTCGCTTGAACATCGGCTTAGAGTGAGCCTTGATCATCAAGTCAGAGGAGTTGCATTCAAAACCGATTTCGACGAGTTCGTGGACTGTTAAGGAGGAGGCGTCTCGCATAGCTCAAAAAATTCCTTGTGAAGGACCGGTCAACTGGGGCAAATCATTCAACCTTTTTTGCCGTCCTCGAGGTGAAGGCCAAGTATACCAACCAGCCTGCACACGCCGAGGCGATCGCAATCAGAGCCCAAAAAAGTGGCGGAATTCGCGAAGGTGAAGCCGGAGTTGGAGCTTTCTCGAGGGGCTTTTCTTGGTGGGCAACTGGAATCGTGATCAGCGAGGGGTCTTGTGTTCGAAGTGCAATCAGATATTGCAGCCCAACCGGATTGGAGATGACCGAGCCATCGACCACCACCGAGTCGTTGGCCAGGCTCTTGATCGTCCGCTGGTTGGGGATCTCTTGCTCGAAGGTCACCTGGATGGTGCGGACCTGATAAGCAGCCGGCAGTCCGGCAAAAGCGCGTGCCAAGGGTTGCAAAACCACTAGGCCCGCTTGCCGGTCGATGAGCCCAGCCACCGCGATGCGGGCCTTCACAAACTGGTCTTGCGGCCTATTCCCAAAGCGTTCGGTGTAATACGGGAACCCACGGGGGGTCATTTTGAGTTCTTCCCCAAGTCTGGCGACAATTTGTTGCATGACTGCCTTCGGTACATCCGGCTTCAGCATGGAAATCTCGACCATTTCGGCGGTGGTAGCGTCCTCTTTCACCACGATCATCGCATCAGGACGCGAAGAAATCTGTTGCCCAAATGCTCCAATTGCCCAAAAAAAAGCCGATATTGACAACAATCTCCGCATTTTGATTCCATTCATACGTCTAACACGAAACTGATTCAGGTGCAGGAACGCTATAATACGCGTCTACAAAAAGCCGGCACGCTCCGCACATTCCCACTATGGCTGAAATTGAAGAACTAGGATTAGGTACCCCAACCGGAACACTTTTGACTCCGGATGGTTTCGAGCGTCTCACGAAGGAGCTCTCTCACCTGACGCACGTCAAGCGCGCCGAGATTGCAGATCGCATCCGCGAATCGAAAGAGCACGGAGAATTCAGCGAAGATAATAACGAGCTGGACGAAATCAAATTTGAGCAAGCCATCATCGAGGCGCGCATCAATGAGCTCAAAACGCTGTTCTCCGCGGCGCAAATGATCTCGATGGAGGACCTGGGCACCGATTTTGTGAATGTCGGCAACACTGTCGTCGTCCGAGACCCAGATCGCAAGACCGAATTTGAGGTTCGCCTGGTTTCTAGCATTGAAGCCGACCCGGATCAGGATTGGGTGAGCTCCGAGAGCCCCATGGGCCTGGCCCTCTACGGCTCAAGAGCTGGCGAGACGGTGACCTTCGAAGCCCCGGCCGGCCGAATCAGCTACGAAGTGGTTTCGATCAGTAAGTAATGCGCGAAGTGCCAGAGGTTGGTATACTGTAGGTATCCCCTCTGGCGCGACCCCTTAACCAGACGCGCCTCATGGTAGACCACGATGAAGGCTATGAGTAAGAAGACCAGTTCTCCGTCCCCTGCCCCTGGTGGCCAGGGCGGGCGGTCAGACGTCCCGCTCCCCGATATCAAAAAGCGAGGCATTCGCGGTTTCCTCCGCGACGTGCGTCGCGAGCTGAAGCTGGTGATTTGGCCATCCCGACAGGAAACCATTCGGCTTTCCTTTGTGGTCCTCGCCGTGTGCTTTGGCGTTGTGGTGATCCTCTACGGATTGGGGTTCATTTTCGGATTCATCATCGATCTGTTGATCGGAAGGAGCTAATTCCAGCGAATGGCAAGAGCTTGGTACGCCGTGCATACAATTGCCGGCCATGAAAATAAAGTAAAAGAACTTCTTACACGACGCTCGCAAATCGAGGGCGTGTGGAACTATGACCTCTTCGACATCCTCATCCCAACCGAGCGCGAGCAAGCCACGCGATCGGGCAAGCGAGTCCTCGTCGATAAAAAAGTCTTCCCTGGCTACATCCTGGTTCAGATGAACCTGACAGATGACACCTTTAAGTTGGTGAAATCGACGAGCGGCGTAACTGGTTTTGTTCAAAGCGGCAACCGCCCGATCCCGCTGGAAGACTCGGAGGTGCAACGAATCCTTCGCAAGCTGGAAGAGAGCCACGAAGCGCCGAAGGTCGCCTATAACAAGGCCGACATCATCCGCGTCATCGAGGGTCCGTTCATCGATTACACCGGAAAGATTGAGGAAGTGAACGCTGAGCGAGAGAAGCTGAAGGTGCTCATCAACATCTTTGGTCGCGAGACCCCGGTCGAACTCGACTTCAACCAAGTTGAGCGCGTCTAACGCCGAACAACTCTCCCTGACTGGGGCTCGGTGGGTGATATCCCCCGAGCCCGCAGCCCCTTTGGCCGAACTCTCGGACGAATGGGGACTTCCGCCGCTGATCGTCCGCATGATGCTAGCCCGCGGCATCGACTCTCGCGAGAAAATGGACGCCTTCATGCGCCCCGATCTCAATAGGCTCCACCCGCCTGAACTCCTGCCCGATTTTGAGGCTGGCCTGAGCGAAATCCTTGGCGCGCGCGAACGTGGCGACACGATATTTATTCACGGCGACTACGACGTCGATGGCGTGACCTCGGCGGCGCTGCTGACTCGGTTCTTACGCAGCATTGGGGCTCAGGTCGAAGTCTTCGTACCGCACCGCATCAAGGACGGCTACGGGATCCACCGCAATGCGATTTCGCAAGCGAAAGAAAAGGGCGCCAAGCTCTTCCTAACCTGCGACTGCGGTATCTCGGCGCATGAATCGGTGGCACTCGCCCGCGAGGCCGGGATGCGGGTGGTGATTACCGATCACCACGAAGTCGGAGCGGAGCTTCCCCAGGCGCATGCCGTCATCAACCCGCAGCGGCACGACTCGCACTATCCGTTTTCTGATCTGGCCGGGGTCGGAGTGGCGTTCAAGTTCTGCGCAGGCATCACGCGGGCGCTCGAAATGCCGCTGGACCGGTACTACCGAGCATTCCTCGACCTCGTGACGCTGGGCACCGTCGCCGACGTGATGCCGCTTGTGGATGAGAACCGTATTATCGTGGCGCACGGCTTGGCGGCCATTCAGAATTCCCAAAAGCACGGAATCCGCGCGCTGATTGCGAAGGCTTTTGCGCAAAAGCCGCTTCTCGCGGGCCAACTGACCGCGCGCCACGTAGGATTTCAGCTTGGGCCGCGCCTGAACGCAGCCGGACGCATGGACGATGCTGCCCTGTCGCTGGAGCTTCTCCTTTCGAAAGACGAAGCCGAAGCCAATGAACTAGCGCAAGTCCTGGAAAGCCACAACACCCAGCGCCGTAGCGACCAAGACGCCATGCTGGAGGCCGCGCTGGAGGCTGTGAAGCACTTGGGCCAAGAGGACGAGTATGCGCTGGTGCTGGCTGGCCAGTGGCACCCTGGCCTTATCGGCATCGTCGCCGGGCGGCTCGCTGAGCAGTACCATCGGCCGGTTTTCCTGATGGGAGTCGGTGCCGACATAGCCAAGGGCTCCGCCAGGAGCATCCCCGGCTACCATTTAGCCGACGCACTTAACCGAGTTCATGACATCCTGCTGACCCACGGCGGCCACGAGCAAGCCGCAGGATTCAGCGTCTCGCCCGAGCGGATACTAGACTTGCAGAAGGCACTTTTGGCCGACGCGCGCGAACACATTCATCCCGAAATGATGCTGCCAACCCGGGTGATTGATGCTGAAGTCGCGGGTTTGGAGACCACGCTCGACGCTGCCACTGCCTTGCGACTTTTCCAACCATTTGGTCAGGCGAACCGCGAACCGCTGTTCCTCACTAAGGGTGCGCGCCTAGTAGCCCTGCGACCCACAAAGAACCCAGATGTCATGCAAATGACGCTTGAATCTGCCGATGGTCACACCGCCGACGCGGTCACATTCTCGCTGGCACGACGGGTCGAAGGGCTAAAGCCCGGAACCAAGCTGGACGTGGTGTTCCAGCTCAGCGAAGACTCATTTCGCGGAGTCAGCCGCGCCAAGTGGATCGTGCAAGACCTGCGCCTTGCCTAGGTGCGGTTGCCGCCCTTCTTGGGGCCGTGTCATCGCGATCGGAGTCACGGCGATCAGCATCGTGCTAGAACCGCGAACGACCTTAAACTGCCGGACCACGCCAATATCGCTTCCGAAAAGCTGCGCCGCCAGCCAGAATGAATCGCGGATGGGCGCGTCATCGATGGTGAGCAAGAGGTCATTCGCCCGCAGGCCCGCGCGGGCGGCCGGTGACTGGGCATCCACGCGATCCACCACGACGCCCCGATTGGAATTGCGATAGAAGAGCCCAAACGTGGGGTGCTTCGGAGTTTGGTCCGGGCTTCTGAAGCCGGTCACCACCCTGCTTAAGACACGCTGATCGAGGCAATAACCGATCACGAGCGGCTTTGGCCCGTATTCTTTCAAGAGCGAATTCCCGCGCGTCGTGTTCGCGCTAGGGAGGGGGGCCAGTGTCGCGTTGATGATGCCGACCAGTCGGCCGTCGGATGTAAACACGACACCACCCGTGAACTGAATCAGGTTGGACTCGAACCGGATTTCGCTCAGCGGGACGAATCGCTGCGAATTGCGCAGAATGCCCGGGCGCTGGGTCGCGGCAAGATCGCCAAGGTTGGTGCCTTGCGGGGTTACCGCAAAGATCTTCTCCGTGCCGGTGAGGGTTTGAGCAAGGGTCGCGGGCTGCAGACCGCGCACGCGCTCCATCACCTGCTCCCAGCCCGCCACCTCAAGAACAGCGAGTTGCGAGACCTCGTCCACCGAACGGACCCGCAGAGTGACCGTGGTCCCGTCATGCAAAGTCCCCGTCAAGCTCGGCATTGACGCGACGCCCGTCGAGGTGAGGAACAGGCCGCGGGTGTCGATGAGCACCGCCATACTGGCCGACTTCCCTCGCGACGATACGCGAAGGAGGCTGCCGGAGACGCTCTCCAGTGGGCCGCGCATCTGAAGCGCCGCCTGCCCCTGCAACAAGACCAACGCGCTAGCTACCGATAACCACATCGTTTGATTTCTTCACTTCAACAGCTTGCTGAACGGCCTCGCCGGATTGCTCATCCACACGGACAATGGTCACCGGCTGCGTGCTCGTTGGGTCAGGCACCGCTTCCATTCCCCCTGGCATCATGGCTGGAGCACCGCTGCCGCTGAGGGCCGCGTTTCGGTCCATGGCTTCCATTCCCGATGCTTTCGCGATGGATGCATCGATGGTAGGCACCGGACGCGCATCGGCGACCACCATCGGGCGTCGTTGCGGACGCTTACGATTGGCTTTTCGGTAACTCGGCTTCTTACCTTGCACTTCCGATTCGACTGGAGCCGCTGCAGGCTTTTCTTTAGGCGGTTGCACCTCAAGGGTGGGCACCGGGGCAGTAGTCACTGTCTCTGGGTTGGCATTGATGCTCTCTTGCCGCGTCACCTTTGAACCAATAGGGCCGTTGCCAGCCATCGCGCCATCAAGGCGCGCGATGCTGACGCCGGGCGGCACGTCGCTCGCCGGCTGAGGCTGCATAGAATTCACCAGAAACGCCACGCCGACTAGGCTCCCAAGAGCGGCGGCGGGCATCCAGGGTTTCCAAACCCAAAAGGGTCTCTTTTGCTTGGCCGAATCCGCGTCGAGCGCTGCTCGAAGTCGCTCTGGACTCAGCTGACACTCGGGCACATCGTCCCGAAGCTCGCGAAGACCCATGAAGGCTATCCGAAGCTTCTCAGCTTCCGCGCGCTCGGCGGCACTGAGGCCCGCCAAAAACCTCTCAGCGGCCACACCATCGAGTTCACCTGAAGCGTATTCAAAAATTTGATCGTTGTTTCGATTCATGGAGTGCCTTCCTCTCCGAGGAGTGGGGCGAGGCGGTCGCGCAGTGCACGGCGCGCACGCAGGACCCGCAATTTCGCTCCGCCGACCGAGCAGTTCATCATGGCGGCGATATCTTGATAGTCTCGCTCTTCGATATCTCGCAAGACGATCATATTGCGGTGGTGTTCAGGAAGCGCCAAGAGAGCCCGTTTGAGGGCTTGACGCTGCTCTTCGCGCGCCAGGTTGTCGACCGGGTTCTCGTTTACGTCGGCGGTCATCCAGCCGAGCGCGCCCGCTGCTTCTTGTTGCTCCAGCGAGTGCCGGCGGTTGGCCATCCGGATGCGGTCGGTTGTTAAATTGGTTGCGATGCGAAGTAACCAAGTGGTGAAACGGGCTTCTTCACGATAGCGGTCGATATGTTGATAAGCGCGCACGAACACCTCCTGAACAATATCTTCGGCATCATCGCGCCGTCTCACCATTTGGTAGGCATAGCGATAAACCGCATTTCGGTGGCGCAAAAACAGCTTCTCGAACGCTTGGTAGTCCCCACCACGCGCCGCGACAACCAAGGCGTCATCCGATTCGCCTTCGTGGAGAGCGCCGTGCGTTGAAGTGGGCGTCGTCATCAAGTCTCTTATTTTAAGCGCAAATGCCGACATTCTGTGAGAAAAACGTCCGGCAGTGGCATACGTTACGCAGAGGCACCTTTCGCCTGCTCCCAGAGTGTGTCCCATTCTTCAAAGCTCAGCTCG
>JALHPH010000057.1 GCA_022842565.1 Fimbriimonadaceae bacterium | reverse complement strand
TGAAAGAAGACTGTGAATTGAACCGAGGCATTCAGCTGCTCCCCATCGCGGGCGGCTGGCAGTTCTGCACCAGGCCCGAGCACGCCGAGCTGATCGCTTCATTCAAGCAACCTCAGCGAAATCGGCTCTCGCGAGCCCAAATGGAGGTGCTCGCGATTGTTGCTTACCAGCAGCCAATCACCGCCGGCGAAATCGAAACGATCCGCGGGGTGCAAAGCGACTATGGCCTCCGCGCGTTGCTGGACCGTCGCCTCATCGAGGAAGCGGGCCGCAAGCCAACCCCCGGCCGCCCGTTGCTCTATCGCACCACGGCACAGTTCTTGCACGCATTCGGATTGGAGTCGTTAGGGCACCTCCCCAAGCTCTCTTTGCCGGTAGAATCGTCCATTCCAACATGACGCGCCCCGCACTGATTTTGCTGGGGCTGGCCCTCATGGGTCACGCCACCGCGAACCCACAATTGCCCAAATTGGCGATTGAGGGCGAAGCGGGCATGATCATCGAGGCGATCAGCGGCCGCGTCCTCTGGCAGAAAAATCCGCACAAGAGGATGCACCCTGCCAGCACCACCAAAATCGTTACCGCGATGGTGGCGCTTGAGTCGCTTGAGCTGGACGACACACTGGTCTCGCCCGCCGATGCCAAGGCGGTTGGCGGCAGCACTCTGCATCTGAAAAAGGGCGAGAAGCTCTCAGTGGAGGATGCGCTTTATGCGACCATGCTGCGCAGTGCGAACGACGTTTGCCACGCCTTTGCCGTCCAAATCGCGGGTTCGGATGCGGCGTTTGCCAAGCAGATGAACCTGTGGGCCGCCGAGCAGGGCGCGCTCAACTCCAACTTCTGCAATCCCCATGGCCTCAGCGAAAAAGAGCACCTCACCACCGCAAGCGATCTCGCGCTGATGGCCCAGGCAGCCATGGAGAACGAGGTGTTTGCGGCCATCGTCCGGACGCCCAAGCGGACCATCGCCCGAAGCATGAACGAGAAGGACACGGTGCTGCTCTCACGTAACGAGTACCTGAACCTCGACCCAACCGCCGACGGTATCAAAACCGGCTACACCGAGGCCGCTGGCAGGTGCTTTGTGGGTTCGGCCACGCGAAACGGCTTCCGAGTGATCACGGTGGTCCTGAAAAGCAAAGACGCCTTCGCCGATCATCGCGCGATGCTGGATTGGACTTATCAGAACTACCGTTTGGAGCGCACGACCTCGCCGACGGTCGCTCTCCTCGACGTCCCGGTAGCGCAGGGAGAGCAGCGATCAGTGCGCGCCCGGCCAACCGTAGCCGTGCCGTTGCTCGCCCGCACGGGCGCCGAGCAGTCGGTGGAAATTTTGTGGCGAAGCGATATCCCGGTCACGGCACCCGTGACCGCTGGCCAGCCGCTCGGCGAGGCCATCGTTCGCGATAGCGATTACACGGTTTTTCGAGTGCCCATCGTGGCCGCCGAGGGCGTGACCAAGAAGGAATCCGTGCTGCGTGACCTCGCTAACCGACCCGCAGGGGCAAATTTATCGTTTCTTTTGGGTGGGCTCATGCTTCTGGGAGCGGTCGCGTTCAGGCGGAAATCGCGCAGAATCTAAAGAGCGCATGGAAAGACTTCACAAATACATGGCCTCGTGTGGCGTTGCCAGCCGACGAGCCGCCGAACAACTCATTCTGGAGGGCCGTGTGACCGTCAATGGCGAGGTCATCACGGTCCTCGGTGTGAAAGTCAACCCCGAGCAAGACCGGGTGGAAGTCGACGGCATCGCGATCAAAGAACCGCAACGCTTTACGGTGCTGCTAAACAAGCCGAAAGGCGTGGTAACGACCCTGAATGACCCGCAACGTCGCCCGACCGTCCGGCGCTACCTGCCCGATGTCGGCTCGCCGCTCAAGCCCATCGGTCGACTCGACATGGATTCCGAGGGGCTGATCCTTTGTACGAATGACGGCGAGATTCACGCGCGAGTCGGTCACCCCCGCTACGGCATCGAAAAGGAATACCGCGTGGTCGTAAAGGGCGATGTCTCGGACAAAGCGGTCGAACGGCTTCGGCACGGTGTCTCGATTGAGGGCAAGAAGACCGCAGAAGCTCACGTCATCAAAGAAAGTTACGAGCAACGCCGCGACACAACACTGATGACAATGGTCCTGCACGAGGGTCGAAACCGGCAGATCAGGCTCATGTGCGCCAGCGTTGGGCACCCCGTCAATTCGCTCAAGCGAACCCGAATCGCCTTCCTCACCGACCGCGGATTGGCCGTCGGACAATGCCGCGCCCTCAGCAAAGCAGAACTCGACCGACTCCGTTCCATGGTCGGATTGGATGCCGCCATCGGAAAACGCGCGAAATCCCGTAAGCCGGACCCTGAGCATTCGGAGCTCGAAGACGTAGAATAAATCAAGCGTGACCCCTTACTGGTTGGTGTTTGATGGCGACTGCGGATTTTGCCAAGCAAGTGTGAACTGGCTGATGACGCGTCGCGGCGCCCAACAGATCTTCACGCCGGTGGCGCGACAGGTCGCTCCATCGCCGCCGCTCACCGATTCGGTGAATGAACGCGCTAGCAACGAAGTCGTCGTGGTCGGCGATCAAAAGGAACTCGGCGGGGCAGACGCCGTGTTCTTCGTGCTCCGAAAAACGGGCGCGTGGTGGGTTTGGCCGCTGGCACTGCCGCCGCTTGTTTGGCTCATGCGGGTTGGCTACCGTGTGGTCGCCCGGAACCGCGGCTACATTAGCCAGAAGTATTTCGGCGGTCAGGCGTGCGATATTCCCCGCCGACCCAAGCCGTGATCCGCTAGGCCAACCGGTGGTAGGCCTTCACTTCGTACTGACTTTGGGGCGGTAGCGATTTCTCGAAAGCAGCGAACGAATCCCAAAGTACGATCGATACCCATTCCTCATCCAAGCTGACGCGCGGACCCGCGTAGCAGCCGCTGTAGCCGTCGAATTCCCGAAGACTCGCGAGTACCATGCGCAGGTCGCTCTCCAATGACTGGAACTGCCCTATGCTGCCACCGCGAAGCGCGTAGCTGAGCGTTGATTGCGGCCCGGTCTGGGTAAAGAGGTGCCCATCGTGGACCATCGCCTCAAAAACAATATTCATCGGAGGCATCAGCGAGAGCCCCTGCTCGACCAGCGCCATGTGCCCCTCGCTCATCGCGGCCAGACCCGCGTTGGCAGCTTCCTCGTTCACATACTCGAAGAGGAGCATCGCTTCGGGCGAATCCCCGTACGCCCGCCACAAGAGGATTTCAACAAAGCCCTGCACACGCTGAAGGCGCTCTCGGGCGCGGAACACATACGCTTCGGCCAGATTCTCGGCACCCATCGCCATGTTAAAGTGAGAAAGCACAAAGAGTCGTGCGCGGTCTTTCATGAATCCCTATTGTACTTGGGACCCACCCGGACCCAGTCTTGGGCACGAATCGGCCTATAATCTTCATCATGTCCGCCCCCGCAGCGATCCCCGCATCGCCACCCATTCGTTGGAACCTGAGCGCGCTTTTTAGCGGCATTGACGATCCCAAAATCGAGGCACTTTGGGCTAAAGCCAATGCCGACGCGGATCAGTTCTCCGCCGATTTTCGAGGCAAAATTGCGACCGATACGATCACGCCCGAGCTGCTCGCCACCGCCATTGTCCGCTACGAGGACTTGCTTAATGAAATGAGCAAGCCAGCTGCTTATGCCAGCCTGCTTTTCTCGGTCGAAACCAATAACGCCGAAATCGGCGCATTTATGCAGGAGCAGCAAGAACTCGGCTCCGAGGTGCGCGTTAAGCTGGTTTTCTTTGACTTGGAACTGCAGCAAATCCCAGAAGCTCACCTGCAGTCCATCCGAAACCATCCGGCCCTGGCGACCTATCAGCACTTCCTTGATGTGGTCCGCGCAGCGACGCCCTATATGCTGAGCGAGGAGCAAGAAACCCTGCTGGAAGAAGTCGCAAACACCGGTAGCCGCGCGTGGGTACGGCTCTTTGATGAAATCACCGGCAACCACGTGTACAAGTACACCGCCCCTGGTTCGTCGGAGACCGAAGACAAAAGTGAAAGCGAGCTGCTCGCCATGCTGCGGGTTTCGGATCGAGCAGTGCGACAATCCGCCGCCGACGCATTCTCGGCTGGCCTTGCCGAGCTGAGCCACGTGCTCACCTATACGTACAACAACCTTCTCGCCGACAAGAAGCTTGAGGATCGACTCCGCAGGCGCCCCTATGCCGAGCACTCGCGCCACATGGCCAACGAGCTGGACAAGGAGACCGTGGACCTCGTGATGAGGCTGTGTAAGGAGAACGAGACCCTGGTCGCGCGGTACTACCACGTGAAGCGCGAAATCCTGGGTCTGCCAGAGCTGACGCACATTGACCGTTACGCTCCCCTTTTCGAGAGCAAGGAGCTGGTCGAGTGGGAGGACGGCAAAGCGAAGGTCCTGAAGGCTTTTGGTGCCTTCAGCGAGCCGATGCGCGCTGCGGCCGAAGAGTTCTTTACAGAAGGTTGGATTGACGCCGAAGTGCGGCCCGGCAAGACTGGCGGCGCATTCTGCAGCTACAACACGCCCGACCTGCACCCGGTCGTCATGGTCAACTATCTGAACAAAATGGACGACGTGATGACCCTTGCCCACGAGCTTGGTCACGGCGTGCACGCTTCGGTCAGCCGAGAGCAGTCGCTACTGAACTTCCATGGCACGCTCCCTCTGGCCGAACTCGCGAGCATTTTTGGCGAGATGCTGGTCTTCGAGGACCTGGTGGCCGGCGCCTCGCAGAAGGACAAACTTGCGCTCTATGCCGAAAAAATTGAAGGTATGTTTGCGACCGTCTTCCGCCAATCGGCCATGTTCCGGTTCGAGCAGCGCGCTCACGAGGCTCGCCGCACCGAGGGCGAACTGACCGCCGACGAATTCGGCGACATCTGGCAGGACGAGCTGCAAGCCATGTTTGGCGACAGCATCAAGCTGGGCGATCAACACCGAGCATGGTGGAGCTACGTAGGACACTTCGTGTGGGCACCGTTCTATGTGTATGCCTACTCGTTCGGCGAGCTCTTGACCCTCTCGCTCTACCAACGCGCCAAGAACGCGGGCCCTGATTTCGCGGTGCGCTACATGGACGTTTTGCGAATGGGCGGCAGCAAAACCCCGTTCGAAATGATGGCCCTGCTGGATGTGGACCTTCGCTCGCGCGAGTTCTGGCTCGGTGGCTTCGCAGCGATTGACCAAATGGTCGGCACGTTCGAAGAGCTCTGGCAACAAGAAAAGGGAGCTTAAACTGGCAACCGGCCCCTTAGTGCACGCTCGTGCCCTCGGGGGCCTCTTTCTCGGGCTGGAGCAGGATCGCTTGGCCATCCGGCCCGTCGGCTGCCAACACCATGCCCTGCGACTCTAGGCCCATCAGCTTCGCGGGCTTCAGGTTCGCCACGATGACGATCTGCATGCCGACCAGGTCGGCGGGGTCATACGATTTGCGGATGCCCGCGAGAATCTGGCGTTGCTCTGTGCCAACCAGCACCTGCAGCTTGACCAACTTGTCGCTCTTCTCGACCGCCTCGGCCTCCAGAATGCGTCCGACCTTTAGCTGGACTTTCATCACGTCCTCAATCCCAATTTCGGCGGGCGGCTCGAAGGCGGGCTTCTTCGCTGGTTTGGGTGGCGCGGCTTCAACAACGGGTTCTTCGGAATTCATGGGTTTGGTGATTTCAAGTCGGGGGAACATTGGAATGGGCTGTTGCAATTGCACGCCCTTGGAAAGATCGAATACGTTGGGCCAAGCCGCCGCAGGCAGCCCCAATTGGGCCGCGATCGCGTCGCTGGTAGCAGGGATGAAAGGGCGCATCGTGGCCTCGCATGCCCTCAGCAGTGCGAACATCGTGCGCATGACCAAGGGCAGACTCGGGTCCGCTTGCTTGTGAAGCGCCCAAGGCGTAGTTTCGGCGATATATCGGTTCAGCCGACGGACGACTTCGACCGCGACCTCAAGCGCAGCATGGGGCTGATTGGCCTCAAAATGCGCAGCATACTCGTCCAGCTGAGCCTGAACACCGGCCAGAACTTCGCCGTCGGTGTCGCCCGCCGGAACAACGCCCTCCATGAACTTGTGGGCCATGCTCACGGTCCGGTTCAGCGCGTTGCCCAGTTCGTTCGCCATTTCAGAGTTGTAGAGCCGCTCCACCTCGGCGAGCGAGT
The DNA here is from genome assembly GCA_022842565.1 of Fimbriimonadaceae bacterium. Taxonomy (GTDB): domain Bacteria; phylum Armatimonadota; class Fimbriimonadia; order Fimbriimonadales; family Fimbriimonadaceae; genus JAFLBD01. Next base: position 2,237 of record JALHPH010000057.1, on the reverse strand, counting down.
AGTCCTTATCCTCAGTTGCGGGCATGGTGCGCATCAGCGAATAGCGCACCACATCGCGGGCGAGCAACGGGTCCACGCCCGCCTCGGTGAAATGCTCGATCAGTTCGGGCGGAGCTAGTACATTTCCGACCGACTTGCTCATCTTGCCGCCCTTGAAAGTGAACCAACCATGGGCGATGATCGCCTTGGGGAGCGGGAGCCCGGCCGCCATGAGCATCGCGGGCCACAGGGTCGCGTGGAACCGCGTGAAGATCTCCTTCGCCATCCAGTGCACATCGGCGGGCCACAGCTCGTCCCAGCCTGCCTCAGGCCAACCGGACGCCGCCAGATAGTTGATGAGGGCGTCGAACCACACATAGACGACCTTCCCTTCATTCCCCGGCACCGGGATGCCCCAGCCCGGGTTATCGCGGGTGATGCAGACGTCGCGAAGGCCCTGTTTGATAAAGCTCACGACCTCGGCTTTTCGCCCAGCCGGCTGCCAGAACTCGGGGTTCGCCTCCGCATGGGCCAGCAGCTGATCGCCAAAAGCGCTCAGCCGAAAGAAGTAGTTGTCCTCGCTCACCCATCGTACGGGGTTTCCATCCGGGCTCTTGCCGTCTATCACCTCGCTCTCCTTCACGAAGGTCTCGGCGCTGACGTCGTACCAACCCTCGTACTTGCCCTGATAGATCGTGCCCGCCGCTTCGAGCCGAGCAAAAAGCGCCTGCACCGCTTCCTTATGCCGCTGGCTGGTGGTTCGGAAAAAGATGTCATAGTCGATGCCCATCTGATCAGCCGAATCGCGGAAGGCCTGGCTGATGCGCGAGACAAACGCATCGACCTCCTCACCGGATTCCTGGGCTGCTTCATAGACTTTCAGGCCGTTCTCGTCGGTTCCGGTCAGGAACTTGACTTGCTCGCCGCGCATTTGCCGAAATCGCTTGGTGACGTCGCACGCCAACATCGTGAGAATATGACCCACGTGGGGCACGCTATTCACGTAATAGATGGGGGTCGTCAGGTAGTACGATTTGGCCATAAGCCCCTATTGTACTTTGCCTGCCTGACTAACTCATCTCAAGCAAGCTGTCCGCGCCCATCCAGCCCACAAGGCTGCTCAGATAGATAAGATTCCCACCCCAAAGCACGACCTGGAGCGCATCGATCCGCCCGCTGATGGCGGCCGCTACTGCGAAGAACATCGTCGCCGCCATGCTCGCTCCCAAGAGCCGGGCGGCAGCGGGATTGACGGTCTTTTGCGGCGCTGTTACCAGCAAATAAATGAGGCCAGCCGCCCAGAGATTGAGCAACACGATCCCGCCGAGCAGTAGCCCTGGCGAGGGTCCAAAGTGAGCGCTGATGCGCTCCAGATAGCCGCCGAAGTGGAGCGTCGCCCCGATCGAAACTCCGGCCAAGATGAGCATCACGACGAGGCCAATAGTGAACGTATTGATGGGTGCCCAAGCAAAGACCGCAGGTTCCCGTGCGATCGCTACGTAGCCACACGCAACCAGCGTGAGCAAGGCCCCTGCTATCGGCGCGCTACTGGCTTGGGGCGCTTGCTCGGTGTTGCGGACCGATTCCACTTTCGGCCGCTGCATCAGCTTAAGCACCTCTTCGTGCTTCACCAAATAGGTGCGGTTGCTGGGGTCGAATTGGGTTGCGTAGGCGTACATTTCGGCGGCGCGCTCCAGATTGCCCCGAATGCGCGAAAGATCGCCGAGCACGGCATAAGGCAAAGGCTCCCGCGGAGCGGTGCTCATCACCTTTTGCGCTAGCCGTTCGGCCTCCATGTAGCGCGCACGGTTGATGAGGCTGCTCAGGCGCATGAGGTCTTCGGCGAGCGGACCGCTTGGTGGGCGCCTTTGCTTCGGGGGTTCAGCGCGCGGGGATTCGTTACGGGTGGGCTGTGGCTCCCGTGGCTCGCGCTGGGTCGGCCTGACCTTCGATCGCCGCAGCTCTTCGTTCAGCGACTGCAGCCGGTCGTACTCAGCCCGCCGCGCGCGGTCCGAAAGCACCTCGTAGGCCTGGGTGACGCGGATAAACTGGTCCGTCGCGACGGGGTCCGGGTTGCGGTCCGGGTGGAACCGCAAAACCAGCTTCCGGTAGGACTTGCGAATCGCCTCGTCGTTGGCCGAGCTCTCGACCCCCAGCACCTCGTAATAGCTGGGCTCTGTCATTCGTTCGCGTTACTCAGGATGTCGGAGAAGTAACCCGAATAGAACTTCAGCATCATCACGAAAACAATGATGGCA
>JALHPH010000056.1 GCA_022842565.1 Fimbriimonadaceae bacterium | reverse complement strand
CGCTCGCCAAGACTTGGCTGGAGTATCAGCTGGAGAACACGCGACGCCAAACCATGCTGGGTGGTACCCCGGCCGGCGAAGTTGATACGTTCATGCGCGGGTTTGCAGCGGTCAATCATCTGCTTTTCACCGAGGGTTGGTCAGTGGAAGAAATCAAGACGAAACGGCCTGACCTGGCCGACGAGGTCGCTGACATCATCCCGGACGGCAAGACTTTCTCGGGAGTGGGCATCCCGTTCTTCCAGCAACTCTCGAAGCGCAATCTGGGCGAGGCCTGGGCGCAGATCACCATCCCGACCCTCGTGACCTACGGAGCCAACGACTTCATTAGCACCGAAGCTGACCACGAGATGATTCGAGACATCGTGAACGCAAAGAAGCCCGGTTTGGCCGAATACGTGAAGCTCGACGAAAGTGACCACGGTTTCAACCGCACTAGCTCTTATCGCGATAGCATGGAGCGGTGGGGAAGGCCTGGGGCCGAGTTTAATCCGAACATTCTTGCGACACTTAAGCAATGGCTCGAAAAACACTTCAAGCCAAAAGAGTAAGAAATTGCTGGAACAGGGTTCTCTTGCGTGCCGTAGAACCCTAAAATACGAGAGGAAGGATTGGAACCTGTCAGGGTAACATAAATCTTCAGCTCAAGGGACTTCAGGACGAAGTCCCGAGGAAAATTGTCTTGGCAAGCACAGTATCCAGCCCCAAGCGCGGCACAGACACGGGCGCAACGCAGCGACCACAGGACCTTCTGACTAAAGAAGACCATCTTGCGGTCCTCCAGCAGCTTTATTTAGCACGCTATTTCGACGTCCGTCTGATCAAGGAAAAGCGTCGCGGACGTCTGACGGGCACTCTTTATTCCAGCCACAACCAAGAGGCGATCTTGGTCGGCTCGCTCTATGGACTGAAATCCACGGACTGGATCAGCCCCATTCACCGCGACATGCCTGCTTTCTTTATGAAAGACATGCGCGAAGGCTGGGATCGACCCAGTCGAAAAGGCATGTCGATCGAGGATCTTTGTGGCCAAGTTTGGTGTAAGGCCACCTCCCCCGGTCGTGCGCGCGACAACTGGTCGCACATTGGTTCGCGAGAGCACCACATCATCCACTCGACTTCCATGCTCGCTGGCACCATTCCTGTTGCAGCGGGCGTTGTTTATGCAGACCGACTGAACGGCGGTGATGCGGTGGTCTTGACTTACAACGGTGAAGGTTCGACGGCCCAAGGCGTTTTCCACGAAGCAATCAACTTTGCTGCGGTCCACAAGCTTCCGGTGGTCACCATCATCGAAAACAACTTCTGGGCCTATGGCACGCCGAACCACTTGGAATATTCGCAAGAGGACTTCGCTCGCCGCGCCGATGGTTACGGAATCCCCGGCACGGTCGCGGATGGTCAGGACGTTTTTGATGTCTACGACAAGGTGATGGAAGCGGTTGAGTACGCTAGGTCCGGCAAGGGCCCCAGCATCGTGGAGTGCAAAACTTATCGAGCTTATGGTCACGGAGACCACGACGACGACCGCGCGGCCCGCTATCGCCCAACGGTCGATGAGTCGGTCACCTACCGCCAGATGCTGGAAATGGGTCGGCAACGCGATCCCATCAGCGTCGCCAAAAAGCGACTGGTGGAGCTCGGCTATCTCACCGCAGAGGATGCCACCCGGTACGCCGCAGAAGGGAAGCACGCCACCCAAACGACGGACGAGGATTTCCCACCCGAAGTGGTGGACTACATCAAGCGCGGCGTCGACGCCGCAACCCAAGCGGCCACGCCGCCCGCTGAAGAGGGCGCCATGTGGGTCTTCCGAGAGGGCCAACCATGAGCAACACTCTAACCGCTGACCCAAGCGCACCCATCAAAAAGAACTACCTCACCGGCTTGAAGGAAGCCATCTTCGAAGAGATGGAGGCGAACCCGAACATGGTCTGCATGGGCGAGGATATCGGCATTCTAGGTGGCGCTTTCGGCGTGACCGAGGGCCTGCAGGAGAAGTACGGAAGCCAACGCGTGATCGATATGCCGATCAGCGAAGCCTGCATCATCGGTGCCGCGGTGGGCATGGCGCTGAATGGCAAAACCGTGCTCTGCGAAATGCAGTTCATCGACTTCATCTCGTGCGGTTTCGACCAGATCGTCAACATGATGGCGACCTACCACTACCGAACGGCGGGCGAAGTGAGTATGCCGATCGTGATTCGCGGCCCGGCCGGCGCCTATTCGGGCGGCGCGCTGTACCATTCGCAGATGAACGAATCGTGGTTCCTGAACTCCCCTGGAATCAAGGTCGTTTGTCCTTGCACGCCGAGCGATGCCAAGGGACTCATGCGAGCGGCTCTGCGCGATCCGGACCCCGTCCTGTTCTACGAAATCAAGAACCTCTATCGATTGGGCAAGATCGAGGAGGAAGTCGGAGGTGCGGACGCGATCATTCCGCTCGGAAAAGCGCGGATCGCTCGGAAAGGGCATGACCTCACGATCGCGACCTACGGCCAAAACGTTTACCACTGCTTGGACGCCGCTGGAGTTCTGTCGACCGAGGGGATCGAGGTGGAGGTCATTGACCTTCGTAGCCTGAAGCCGCTCGATATGGCGACGATTCAGGCATCGGTGGCGAAGACGAATCGCTTCTTGGCGGTGAATGAAGCCCCAATGACCTGCGGATTCGCAGGTGAATTGGTGGCCCGGGTCACCGACACCTGCTTTGAGCACCTGGATGCGCCGCCCGCACGACTGACGCGAATGGATACTCCGGTGCCCTGGGCTAAAGCGTTGGAACTTCACGTGCTGCCGAGCATCGAAGACATTGTCCGAGAGGCTCGCCGCCTGGTCAAGTATTAAGAAAATGGGTTCCGGCTTGCTAAGTGCAAGATGGAGCCCAGGTGATTCGCTCGCGATGCCCGCGCGTTTCGGGTAGCATGTGGAACCGACGAAAGGAAAACCAATTCGATGGCTTTGAAGATTGTTGTGTGCGATGATGAGCGCAGTATTGTGCGCTTGATCCAGGTTAACCTTGAGAAGCAGGGTTACCAAGTTGTAACCGCCTACGATGGCAAAGAAGGCCTCGAGAAGATCAAGGCCGAGAAACCAAATCTGGTGGTTCTGGACGTGATGATGCCGTATATGGATGGCTTCGAAGTTCTGAAGTCTCTACGTCGCGACCCCGATTTTCAAGACCTGCCGGTCATCATGCTCACAGCGAAGGCCCAAGACAAGGACGTGTTCGACGGCTACCACTACGGTGCCGACATGTACCTGACCAAGCCGTTCAACCCGATTGAACTGATCACCTTCGTCAAGCGAATTGCAGACAGCACCGGCGAGCCTAGCGGCCCCAAGCGCTACGACGTCTAACTTCAATCGCCTCGAACTGAAAAGATCTCCTGACTCACGGGTCCGGAGATTTTTTATTGCCCACTTTGCTGAAAATTCAGCAAACTCCTTGTTTTGGCGATGACATTGTGATAATATTCTTGTGAATACGTATTCACGTGTTCAAAACCGTCGAAGAAGACGCGGAAGGAATCAGCGAACCAATGAGGGTCACGCAACAACTGATCGCAAAATTAGCAGGAGTATCGCAAGCTACCGTCAGCCGAGTGCTGTCGAACGACGCGCGCGTCGAACCAGCAATCCGCGAAAAGGTCCTGGAAGTCATTCAGCAGCAGAATTACAGCCCAGACGTGCGCGCCCGATCGCTGCGCCAGAAGCGCTCTCATCTCATTGGTCTTGTCCTCCGCCGCGAATCAGGATCCCTGCACGGCGATCCATTCTTCGCTCAGCTCGTTTCTGAGACGGTGGAATGCCTGATCGGCACCAACTACCAACTCTGCGTCGACATCGCCACCGACCACGAACGCCAAAAACACGTTTATGACGAGCTGCTTCGCACCCGCAGGGTGGATGGGCTTATTCTCGTGGAGTCAGAGGCTTACGACGAGCGCATTATCCGGCTGCAAGAGGACTCTTTCCCCTTCGTGGTCCTCGGAAACGCCTTTGAGAATTCCACGCTGAACGTGGTCGACAACGACAACGTGTTGGCGGGGCGGATTGCCACGCAGCACCTCATGGACCAGGGCTATTCCCACATCGCGATGCTGGCGGGCCCTCCCAACCTCACAGTCACCCGTGACCGCGTCAGTGGCTACATGGAGGCGCTCTCGTCGCGCGGAATGAAGCCCCATGTGATCTATTCCGATTTCGGCATCGAAGGCGCGCGCACGGCGGCTCTGGAAGTGCTGAACCAACGAAACGGGCCAAACGCCATCCTGGCCATGGACGACTTCATGGCGGCGGGCGTACTGCAGGCCGCGCGTCACCTCGAAATCCGAGTGCCCGAGCAGCTCGGCGTGGCCGGATTCAACAATTCTCCCTTGTGCCTCCTCATCGAGGGTGGCATGACCAGCGTCGATCTCCGAATTGATACGATGGTCCGCTGGGCGATTCAGCGGCTCATCCAAGTGATTGAAGGGGATGAGGAAGCGGGCGACCGACAAAAGGTTATGCCATGTGAGCTCCACGTCCGAGGGTCTTCGGTCAGGGGTAAGGTGGCCTCCATCCTATGATCGCCCTCACCTCTGCGCTGCTTGTTTCTTCAACTGCTCTCGCTACCGTTCAGCATACGTTCCGCTACGTGGCAACCCCGGGCCTGAAGAGCGTCAGCGTGGCGGGTGAGTTCAATAGTTGGAACAACACTCAGCATCCGCTTAAGCTTGGGGCTGATGGCCGAACCTGGACTGCCACCGTACCACTGACACCCGGCGCGTATCAATACAAATTTGTGGAAGATGGCACCCGTTGGATCCTCGATCCATCGAACCCAAAGAAAAAGCCCGACGGGCAAGGGAATACGAATTCTTACCTTGTCATTCTTCCAGATGACTTCGCAGTGAACCCAGCCAGCGATTCTGATGGTGTGGTGACGCGCTCGGTGCTGGCACATCGGAATGTCGCACCAGATCTCAACTACGACCGCGGTCGCCTCACGCTCCGCATGAGCCACCGCCCGGGTGATGTTCGCTCGGTGAACCTGCTTGTGAATGGCCGTTCGGTCGCCCCGCTCAAGCTACTCACCGAGAATGAAGTGGTTGCCACCATGTCGGCGAGCATTCCTTGGGATCGCAAGACCCCGCTCCGCTACGCTTTCGAAATCCGTGACGGCCAGCGCACGCTCACCTTCGGGCCGCTCGGACTGACCTCCGCCGACTCGCGCAACGCCTTTGAACTCGAGCCCAAGAACTTCAGCCCTATTGAAGTACCGAAATGGGTCGAGCGAACTGTCTTCTATCAGATTTTCCCGGACCGATTCCGCAACGGCTCGAAAACCAATGACCCCGAAACCAAGACACCTTGGAACGGCGCACCCACCTGGTGGAATCGCTTTGGTGGCGATGCCGTCGGGGTCGAAAAGAGCCTTCCGTACCTGCAAGCGCTCGGCGTGAACGGCATGTACCTAAACCCGGTCATGGCTGCTCCTAGCAACCATCGCTATGACCCAGTGGACTTCTACCGAATCGATCCAGAATTCGGCACCACGAGCGAGTTCGTGAAAATGACCGAAACTCTGGACAACGGCGGCGTGAAGGTTGTTCTAGACCAGATTTTCGACCATGTCGGCATCACTTTCGCGCCGTTTGCCGATGTCCTGAAGTACCAAGAGAAGAGCCGTTACCGCAATTGGTTCTTCATCAAGGAGTACCCAGTCACAGTGCGGCAAAATCCGCCGTATGAAGCTTGGTACGGCTACGAAAGCATGCCGAAAGTGAACTTGATGAACCCGGAGGTCCAGGACTATCTGCTGGAAAGCGTGGATTATTGGATGTCGCGGGCGAAGTTGAGCGGCTGGCGCCTTGATGTCGCCAACGAGGTGCCTCACGAGTTCTGGCGTATCTTCCGGCCGTATGTGAAGCAGCGTAATCCTGATGCCTGGATCGTGGGCGAGGTTTGGAGCGACGCGCGGGTCTGGCTGCAAGGGGACCAATGGGACGCATCCATGAACTACCCCTTCCGCAATGCAGTCTTAGGCTATGTAGCGAAGGGAACGAAGAAGCCAAGCCACTTCATGAGCATGTTAATGGATGTTTACAACTGGTATGTGCCGCAGATCTCGCGGAACCAGCTGAACTTGCTGAGCAGCCATGACACTTCGCGTTTCATCACTGAAGCGGGTGACAACCCGTTGCTGGCGGCGCTCGGAGCAACTGTGCAGTTCACCTGGCCAGGCGCCCCAAGCGTGTACTACGGCGAGGAGATTGGGATGACGGGTGGAAACGACCCCGCGAACCGCGCGGCGATGCAATGGGACCGTGTCCGCGCCGATAACCGGCTGCTCCGGCACTACCAGCTGCTGAGCAGATTACGCACTCAAAGCGAGACGCTGGCCAGTGGGGAGCCCGTTGTGCTCACCCAGTTCGACGATGCGAACGTCGCGACTTTCGGCCGGCAAGCGGCCAACGATTTTGTTACTGTCGCCCTGAATCGGTCTACCCGGCCGTTCGAGGGCGTGATTCAGCTGCCACGCAGCGAGGCAAGCAAGAGTTTCTTGTGCGCCATTTCTGGGCGAACATTCTCTGCGGATGGTCAGGCTCAGCTGCGGATCAAACTGGATCCCCTTTCATCTCTTGTCGCATTCAGGGCGACCCCGACCAATGTTAGACTCGTAGAAACTGCACGCGCAGTCCTTACTACTCCTCTTCCGGAGACGCAATCATGAAAAGCACGTCGAAGAAGATGGGCTTTACGCTCATCGAACTGCTAGTCGTTATCGCGATCATTGCCATCTTGGCAGCGATCCTTTTCCCCGTCCTGAGCCAAGCTCGTATCGCCGCCAAGAAGGCTTCGACTGTCTCCGCTATGAAGCAGCAGGCCCTCTCCATCATCATGTATTCGGATGATCAGGATTCGATGGCCCCACCCCGCTACTCTTACAATGCTACTGCGCCTCTTGGCCAGCGCTCGTATGCTTGGGAGCAACTCGTTCAACCCTATACCAAGAACTACGCCATCTTCATGAGCCCGGAGGATGGTCGACCGCGTTACAATACTCCGTTTGCTGGACAGTATCGACGCAGCTTCGCCATGGCAGGCAATATTGCCATTGCGATTCAAAAGCCCGGTCTAACGACAAAGCCTAGCCGCACGATCTCGAGCATTGCTCAGCCAGCGGATTCGGTTCTGGCTGGTATGAAGTTTATGCTGCACCGACCGCAGTTTGCCAATGCATATTGGGAAATTGAGCAATGGAACTTCGAGGCCGTGATTTACAACACGCGTAACGCGCAGCTTCCATTGACCGATCCTCGGGCGGCTTTTGGTGAGATTCAGAACGTTTATAGCGGCGGATCTGTGTTCGCTTACGCGGATGGTCACGTGGCCGTGAAGAAGGCGAACGGCTTCTCGCAGACAAATCAGACTGGTGGCTCGACCACCGTTCCCCATGGCACTAAGCTAGATGGATATGAAGAGCGAGCAGGAAGCTGGGTAGGAAGCCCTGATTCGTTCTGGGATCGAGGCATTTCGTGCCTAGAAGCTGAAGTCAGTCCAACCAGCACCAACCGCGACTGTATACTGCCAGGAGAATAAAACATGAAAAGAGACCTCGGACCACTGCCGCTCATCGGAGCAATCCTTGCCGGGGTTGTGGTGATTGGAGCTGTGGTGTACTTTGGATTCATGCAATCCGGCACACCAGGATACAGTTCAGAGGAGCAACGCAGGAATGATGCGATGGTTGAGATTAGCGACCAGCGCGCCGCTGAAATCAGCGGATCGTTAGGCGGTCAGCCAGCCGCTGGCGGGGCGAATCCCGAAGCCGCCGCTCGTTCAGGCACCAAGTAAGTCTGGATCAGCCGGACCGATAACCGTGGCCGCCCTTTGCAAACCAAGGGGCGGCCTTTTTCGTCTGGAACCACGACGTTTGGCACGTTGTTTGACATCCAGAAAACAGAACTGCTGTCCCGGACCTGCAGACTGATGCAATTACTGGGATAATCCATCGTTAGAGCCGAAGTTATGCTGCACTTGACCGATCTTCTCGCCAGTCCCGGAACCTTCCAAGGCCGCGACGTCTTCATTCGCATCTTCCTTTTCATGCTGTGCGCGGGCATTCTGTTCCTCATCGGCGTGATTGGCCAGAACAACGGGCGCGCAAAGCCGTGGGTGAAGTACCTCGGCCTGCTTCCAGTCATCGGCTGCATGCTCTTCGGATGGCCTTATTTCCAGTACGCGACCGATCCCTTCGTGCAGGCCGCAACACCCGTCGGAGGCAACTCCCGCGTCGCCTACAACATGGCGTTCCTTTTGCCGGCGATCCTGACTCCGATCCTGATCTTCATCTGCGTGCGCATGGATAAAATCCGAAAGAACAACCGCGAGATGTATTAAGTCTGCGGCACGGCGAGCTCTTTTCCTTCA
>JALHPH010000055.1 GCA_022842565.1 Fimbriimonadaceae bacterium | reverse complement strand
GGTCAACAGCTACTTCACAAGGTTTGGCGACACGGGAAGCGACCTGAGCAACTCACGCTTTGATGAGCGCCGCAACGGTGCCTCGGTTAGCATCTCGCGCGGTTTCCGACAGGTTTTCGCGACCACCCTCGGTCTCAGCTTTGATGACATTCGCAGCGTCAACGTGGACACCTCGGGCTCGCAGGACTTCATCCAGCAAGACGGCAGCCTATTCAAGTTCCTGATCCAAGGAACCAAAGACACGCGCGATGTGCCGCTCGATCCGTTCGAGGGTGAGTTTGCTCGTCTCTCGATCGAACCAGGCATTGGCGACATCGACAAGATCGGTGGCAATGTGGCCAATTTCACCGAGGTGCTCGGGACGAACACGTTCGTGAAAGGCACCTTTGAGTACAAGCGTTTCATCAGCAGCCAACCCCAAGGAAAGCCGCTGGACGCGGCCCGACCTGTGATTGCCACTCGCATCCGCGCCGGGCACATCTCCGGAACGGTTCCGTTCTTCGAGCAGCTTTTTGTCGGAGGCTCGGATTCGCTCCGTGGCTACAGCGACCAACGATTCTGGGGCAAAACCGCGCTGAGCGGAACCGCTGAGTACCGTTACCCGCTGCAAAGCAACGCGAGCCTAGCGCTCGTCGGTTTCGTCGATTACGGCGGAGCATGGGGTGGCTATCCTGCCATTCGCGACTTTAACCAAAGCGACTCGTTCAAAATGCACTTGGGCTACGGCGCTGGGCTTGGTTTCAGAACGCCGATCGGTTCGATCCGAATCGATTTCGGATTTACTCCGAGCGGCCAAAGCAAAACACACTTCACCATCGGCGGCGTCTTCTAAGACCAGCTCCAACGACTTCAAACCAAACAAAAACTTATGCTGAAAAACAATCGATTTGCAATGCTGGGGTGGCTCGTGGCCGCCGCCATGGCCGTGGTGACCTTCGGCAGTGGCTTCCAGCCCGCCCAAGAAAAGACCGGCGTTGTCGACCTGAACAAGGTCATCCAAGACAGCGATCTGGGCAAGAACAACACGTCCCGACTCAATCAGTCGCTGCGCGTTCGCCGCGACCTCATCGACTGGATCACCACTTATAACGTGGCGACCGGCGAGCAAGCGGAAGAATATCGCCGACTGATGCTGAAGGAGCCCGCGAACGAAGCCGACCGCGCCGCCATGAAGAAAATTCAAGACGACGTCGCCGCAAGCGACAAGCGCAAGTCGGACCTCCTGACCAAAACGACGCTTACCGACGCCGACCGCAGCCTGCTGGCCGACTACCAACAACGCATGCGCATTAACGAAAATCGCGCCGCGACTTGGGAGAAGGAATTCTCCATGCAGCTGAACGAGCTCCGCGATTCGCTGCAAAGCGAAGTGATCCAAAAGGCGAAGGATGCGCTGAAGGCCGTTGCTCAACAACAGGGTTTCACCACCGTGCTGGAATCGACCGTCGCACCCTATGGCGCTAACGACGTGACGAATGCCACGATCCAATCGCTCAATACGCGTCGCAATTAAGGTCCTCGTGACTCTCGGGCTCCTGACTGGCTGTCAGGAGCCCCCACGGCCTGTGGTCTCGGTGGACCTGTCTCGAGTGCCCCAGGCGACCGGGCCGGCAGGCGCGCCACCAAAGATCATCGTTGCCCCCTCGGCGAGTCCGCAAGATCTCTCGGTGCCGGGCGTGGCACCAACTTCGCGCCGGGCAGGCGTAGCGGCATCGGACGTGAGCGAAGTTATCGCCGAAATCGAGCAGCGCCGCAAACAGACCGCCGACCGAATCACCGAAGTCGCCGAGCAGTCGGCGCAAAACCAATCCAGCGCACTTGAACAGAGCCTGATCGCGGACCGAAACCGGCGCTACTACGAATGGCTGGACGAAGCAGCCGCCCGCACCCGCGTTCCGTTTGATCGCATCGCGCCTAAGATCGGTGCCCTGCGGCTCGAACTCTCGAACATCGTGCCCTTCCCCGCCACACAGCCGCGCACCCCGCCACGCGATGAGATCGCCGAGCGAGAGCAAGCCCGCGCTGCCGAAATCGTGCGCCAGATTACGACGCTGGAGCAGGAATACCGCCGAGAGGTCGACGCGATTTATTCGGCGGTCGAACAGCGCCTCCGAACCCAAAAGCTTGAGGACACCAGCACAGTGGTCGCCTTTCGAGCCCGCCTGCGAGAGGCTCAGGCAAGAGCCCAACGCGCGCTGGGCGCATCCATGCCGGTGATCGGGAGCTTGGGTAAAACAGCGCAAGCACCCGGTCCGCTCCCTGCGGCTCCCGGGAAATCGGCACGGACCTCGACCACCCCCAGCCCATCCATCAGCCTGCCGGGCTCCAAACCGAAAATCCCGGCGCAGACCATACTACAGCAGGATCTTGCGATGTTCCTCTCCCTGAAGGGCTACGTTTTGGCGAAACCTGGAGAGACAGCACGCGACGCCACCTCAGAGTTCATTCAATGGCGCAGCCAGAACAATCTTGGACCCTCGGGCAATTAGCGGAATGGCTGAATGCCGAGCTTACGGGCGATGCGGAACTGCGCATCGCGCGACCCGTGCCCGCCGATAGTAACGACCCCCAAGGCATCGCCTTTGCCGAATCCGAAGCCTTTTTGCAGAAAGGTCTTGAGAGTCAGGTCGGTGCGCTCATTATCTCTCGCACGATGCCTGCCGTCACTCAGAAGCCAACGCTTCGGGTGGATTCGCCCCGCATGGCTTTTGCCTGGCTGCTCCACAAAGTGCGCCGTCCGCTCGCCATCGAACCGGGTGTCCACCCGCTTGCGGTCATTCACCCCGAAGCTGAGATCGACGAAACTGCTTCTGTGGGGCCGTTTGCGGTCGTCGAGCGGGGTGCGGCTTTAGGTCCGCAGACTCGGGTGCATGCCCACGCCTATATCGGCGAAAACTGTGTGCTGGGCGAGAAAACCGAGATTTATCCCCACGCTGTGTTGGTGCAGGATGTGACAATAGGGGCTCGGTGCACCGTGTTTTCGGGTGCTGTGCTGGGCTCAGATGGCTTTGGTTTTGTTTGGAACGGCTCGCATCGCGTCAAGATTCCGCAGGTTGGGCGCGTCGTTCTTGAAGACGACGTCGAGATTGGCGCGGGCACCTGCGTCGACCGCGCGACCAGCGGCGAGACGCGCATCCGACAGGGCACCAAGATCGATAACATGGTGCAGGTCGGGCACAACGTGACCATCGGCGCGCATGGCGTGGTGGCTGCGCATGTGGCCTTTGCCGGGAGCGTGACCATCGGCGACCGCATCACGATCGCTGGCCAAACCGCCATCAAGGACGGCGTCACCGTTTGTGATGACGTCATTTTGGGCGGCCGCACTGGTGTAATGGCCGATATCGATGTGCCCGGCGACTATCTGGGGATGCCGGCGGTACGCCTGCGCGAAGAACTTCGCCAACTGGCTGCATTGCAGCGCCTTCCCGACCTCCTCAAGCGGGTCAAGCAGCTCGAAACTGAGCTTGAGAAGCTAAAATCCTCATGATTCGACACTTTCCTAGGCTGTCTGTTGCGGCGACGGTTGAGTTCGCCGGGCTCGGGCTCCATTCTGGAGTACCCGTGCGGGTTCGGGTGCATCCCGGCAACGCGGGTTGGGAATGGCAGGACGTCCGTGGCCGCAGCCCCATCAACCCGGATGCCGTCACCGATACCCAGCGCTGCACTTGCCTGGCCGAGCTGGCCACGATTGAGCACCTGATGAGTGCGCTGGCAGGCTGTGGCATCACCGACGCCGTGATCGAAGCGGATGGCCCCGAGTGCCCTGGCCTCGATGGCTCGGCGCAGCCCTACGTACAAGGTCTTCTGGAGGCAGGGACCGTGAATGTCGGGAGCCTCGCTGTTTCGGGTCCCTACGCGCGAGTTTTTCGCAAAGATGACAATGTCGGCGTGGCAGTAGCAAGCGGAACAGGGCACTGGCGCTATCTCTTTGCGACGGTCGATTGCTGGCCCGGCGACCAGGTGGCCGAATACCTTTCCATAGGCAACGCTTACGTGCAAGAAATCGGCCCTGCGCGGACGTTTTGCTTTGAACACGAGCTCGAATGGATCAAGGCGAACGGGCTAGGTCTCGGGCTCGACGAGCGATCCGCGCTGGTGCTGGGCAAAGATGGCCCAATCAATGCGGCACGATTCCCTGACGAACCGGCAAAGCACAAGCTCCTGGACCTCATCGGGGATTTGGCGTTGGCAGGCGTGCCAATCACTGGGCTCGACGTAGTCGCCGAGCGCAGCGGCCACAGCATGAATGTGGCCGCCGCGGCCCGACTGGCGGCGGCGGTGACTCTGGAGCGGCTTCCAAACTAGTCGGTCAAGAAGCCCATTTCGCGCAGGCGCTCGTCCAGTGTTTCGCGGCCCTGCAAGTAGCCCAGGCTGAAGCGCCGCGCCTGTCGCGCCGACCAAGTGGTGCTAGTATCCATGCCGATTCGTGGGTAGAACTCCTCCATGCGCGCGTCAAAAGCGCTTACATCGGGCTCGCGCTGATACTTCTCACGGTGCCAGACGATCGGTTGCGGCAGGCGCGGTTTGATGACCGCGCGGGTATCGGCTTCAGACGGATAGCCCAGGCATAGACCGAAGATTCCGAACACCCCGGGCGGGAAATCGAGCAACTCTGCCAGCTCCTGGGGCTTGTTTCGAAGGGCACCGATGTAGCACGCCCCGAGCCCAATGGCCTCCGCTGCGCAGACCATGCGCTCAGCCGCGAGCGAGGCATCCACCGCCGTCACCATCAGCGCTTCGGCGGTTCCGACCGCGTCCGGGATAACGCCCGATTTCTCGCCCAGCGCGTGCGAACGGTACAGGTCGATGCACACGCAAAAGAACCAAGGAGCCGTGAGGACTTGCTTTTGGTCGCCGCATAAATTGGCGACGACGGCGCGCTTTTCAGAGTCCTGCACGCTGACCAGCGTCCAAGCCTGGGCATAGCTGCTGGTGGCGGCGCTCTGCGCGCACGCAACCAGCGCAGCAATTGTGCCTTCTGGGACCGGTCGATCATCATATCTGCGCACCGACCGGTGACGCAAAAAGGCCTCCACCGGAGCGAGGTCGGGTGGAGGCTCTTCGCCGTAGCGTTGAAGCCAAGCATCGCGCTGGGACTCTTGAAACATAACAAGAGTTTGGCGCAGAAGAATGGTCAACTGCCAGGCTTGATGAGGGTTGCTTGAGCGGCTTCGGTGCGCGTTCCACTGTCGTAAGTGAAGGTTGCGACCAGGTTCGTGCCATCGCGGGTGACGGCGCCTTCCAGGGTGTAGTCACTGCCTGTCGCGAAGTCGGCAATTCCAGTGAATTCCCCGTCTTTATCGACGGTGCCCGTGATGCCACCCGAAAGCCCATCGGAATCGCGCGAGAACGAGCCGGTGAGCGCACCGTCAATCGCGACAATCATCGACAGAGCTCCGGTATCGCGCCCTGCCGCTCCTGCCCAGGCACCGCTCCACTGGCCGACATAGAAGTTGGCCAGATCGTCAGGGGTTTCGCCGCCACAGCCCACCAGGGCCACGGCTGCGATGAGGGCGAGCGCGATTCGGGTCTGCTTCACTTATCCTTCCCGTTCTTTGCATCAGCCACCGGAACATCATTGTTCATCGGCAGCTTCGTTTCGGCGCCAAGTGGCGAGTTGACGATATTCGTTGTGATGAAGATCACCAGTTCGCGGCGGTCCTTTCGGGTTCGCGTGCTTCGGAAGAACTGACCCAGAATGGGGAGGTCCATCAGAATAGGAACACCAGACACGTTGGTCACCATTTCCTCGGTAATCAATCCGCCGATGGCGATGGTCTCACCGCTTCGCACGTTCAGTGTCTGCTGCGTCTGTCGCTCGCTGGTCTGCGGCAGTTCCGCGGTGAATCCACTCAGTTGGTACTGTCGGAACTCACGAAGGAAGCTAACAGTGGGTCGCAGGTCGAGAGTTGCGGTTCCGTCTGCGCTGAGGCGAGGAAGGACGGCAAGGTTCACACCGACTCGGACTTCGCCAATCTGGACGCTCGGACCGTTTTGGCTCGAAGTGATTGACTCGACGTAGCGAATGACGTCTCCGATGAAGAGTTCGGACTCGCGACCATCATAGGCCACCATGTTCGGACGAGCGATCAAGTTGTTCTTGTTCGCGATGCCGTCGAGGGTCGCCACCACATCACCCGAAACCACGTCGTTGTTGAATCCGGCACCAATTCGGTTGTTCGGATTCGAGAGCGAGTTGTTAAGGCGGATGAACTTGACCGCGCCGCCGGTGAAGAGGTTCCAGTCGATGCCTGCGTTGACTGCGTCATCCTTTCGGAGCTCCATCACACGGACTTCGATGGCAAGCTGCCTTGGCTCCTTGTCCAGCTCGGCCATGAGCTTGTAGGCTCGATCCAGCTGGCTCTTGTCGCCGCGCAGGATCAAACGCATCGGCACAGCCGAAGGCTCCAGCGCATTAAACGGCAGGGTGAGGCCGCTTTGCAGGCCAGTCGATTTTTCGATGGCGGCTTGCGCGGCAGAAGTCGTCGTGGTCGCTTGTCCCTCACCGCCGCCGGCCTTCTCGCCTGGCGAAGTGACCTTGCCCGAGCTCGGCACATAGACGCGGACGTTGCCGACGCCCGCTGGCGGGATCGAGGCACGGATGCCTGGCACTTGGAGCATCAGCTCGTCGCGCAGGGCACGTGGGTCAGAGAAGCGAACTTCGTAAAGCTTGATTTCGTCTTGGGGTCGCTCGCCACCGTCCAGTTCTTTGAGGGTGTTGACCACTCGGCGAACTTCGTTCTCACGACCGGTGATGACCAAGCTGGGGCGAGCCGAGCTTCCGGCTGGTGTGGCAACAACTTGAATGTTTCCTAGCTTGCCCTTATCCACACCCAGCGCGGACGCTAGGTCAGTGGCGCTTGCGCCTTGAACGTAATAGGTTTCCGTAACGAGGGCGCTGCTGGAGGGGGTCTCAATTCCAATCGCGTCCGCGATCTGCTGATCGAGGCTTCGGATGGTTCGCTCAACTTCGGCAAGTCGCGTGCGGCTGCCAATGATCATGATGTACTCATCCTCATTGGTAGCGGCAGGCCCGGCCGCGTCAGCGGGCTTACCATCAGCGGTTTTTGGTGCCTCCTGCACCATCTGCTCGCTCGGAAGGGCAACTTCATAGCGGCCCGTGCGCGCGTCTTGCGGCAACACGCGGTAAAGCGCGGACTTGACTTGGCGTCCTTGCTTGCTATAAATCGGAACGATGCGAATCTCGGTCTCGGCCGTAACCGCACTCGATCCCATGCTCGCGTTGCGAATGATGCTGCTCAAGCGATCGGGAGAGGCAACAATAATGGTTCGGTCGAGCTTTTGGTAGCGAAGGTCCGCGATGGCGGTCACGACGGTGAGGGCTTCGTCGACGGTGACATTCTTCAATGACACCGAAATCTGGCCTTTCACATCGGGGGACGTCACGATGTTGACGTCGGCCTGTGCGGCGAGCGCCTTCAAAATCAGAACGACATCAGTGTCTGCGAAGTCCAGCGAAATGCGCTTGGATTGCAGGACATTGCTCGTTGAGACGGTGCTCGAAGTTGCGGTGACGGCGCCCGATGCAACGGTGCGAGGGGTTTCTTTGCTCACGCGTGGCAACGGAGCTTTGGTCCCTTCGTCCACAACGGTGATACCGGTCGGATCAAAATCGCTGACCTCAGAGACCGTCGGCTTCACTGGCTTCTCAGGATCGAGAAGAACGATGGGACGATTCGGGATGAGCAGAGGGTTATCCGGTTGAGCGACGACGTTGGTCGGAGTAGGCGTGTTGACCGAAATAAGCCAACCACCTTCCACTTGCCGAACAATCGGCGTGTCGGTCGGGCGCAAACGGAACACGAGCCGCGCCACCATCGGCCGGGTCGTGAACTGGGTCCATTGAACCGTGGAGACGCCTCCATAGTTCATGGTCTCCCGACGGCCCGTGGTCTTCAGCTGCGCCGCAAACGAAAAGATATGCACTGCATTGCGCATCGCCTTTTCTTCGCGTGGCTTCGCCAGGCCCTCGCCGCGGACGAAGACTTCAACGCCCTCGCCTACCTTTCTCGTCTCGACTGACGAAATGGTTCCGATGGCCAACGCATAGCCCGCCGAAGCGACGAGACTAAAACTGATTAACGACCTAACTGCCGCTCTCTGCATTTGTTTTCTCTTTCAGCGTGAGAGTGGTCGAACCCACTTCGTCACCCTGTCCCTCAAGGACGACCTTACCGTTTCGAATCGCTGAAACACGATTTCCTCCGATGCGGTCGCCAACTTTTACGATCTTCTGTTTGCCGTCAGGACCCTCGAGAATCGCCATAGGCTTTTCACCAGCGATAACACCTGACAAGCGATAAGACGGACCCGAAGGCCGATCAGTCGCAACATTACCCGTATTTTGACTGTATGGATTCCCGCCCACTTGAGGGAGTGGCTCCATTTGTCCCGACATAGGGTCCATCGGT
>JALHPH010000054.1:716-8467 GCA_022842565.1 Fimbriimonadaceae bacterium | reverse complement strand
GTTACGAGAGCTTTGTAGGAAGGTTCCCAATTGCCGTGCGGCACGGCATGACCGTCGGCGAGATCGCAACCTACTTCAAAAAATATCACTTCCCTGACGTAGACCTGACGGTATTGGGATTAGAGGGCTGGAATCGCTCGATGATGTTCGATGACACTGGTCTGCCGTGGACGCACCCGTCGCCAAACATGCCTACCCCCGACACGGCCAGGGTCTATCCCGGCGGATGCCTCTTAGAGGGGACCAAAGTCAGCGAAGGGCGTGGAACCTGCCGTCCGTTCGAGATTTTTGGAGCGGTGGGGTTGGACGGTCGGCGCTTTGCGACTCGACTGAATGCGCTTGGCTTTGAGGACTTCAGGGCTCAACCCATCAGCTTTCAACCCACATTCCATAAGTACCACGGCGATCGATGCGAGGGAGTATTGCTGCACGGCATCGGCGCGGGTCGACATTCGGTCGCGCTGTACCTGGCTACCATCGCCGACCTGCTGCACAACGAGCCCGGGCTGCTCACATGGTCGCAACCGCCCTACGAATATGAGTACGAGAAAGCGCCATTCGACATCCTTATCGGCGATAACTTGACGCGTTCGATGCTCGCTCAGAATCCCTCCGCAGCCGAGATCATCGCTTGGACCGGGCGCGGAATGGCCGAGTTTGCCGAGAAGCGCATGCCCTGCTTGCTCTACTGATACCAGAGCGTTGGTGCAACACTCATTCGTCGTATACTGAACGTGTGAAGCTTTGCGTTTGCATCATCCACAGCCGCGATAAGGGCCGCGTGGTGGATGAGCTGGTCCGGGCAGGATTCAAGTTCACGGTGATCGGCTCCACCGGTGGCTTCTTACGCGAGGGCAACACGACGATCCTAATAGGTGTGGAAGACGCCGAACTGGATTCCCTCAAAGCCGTGCTCGAAACGAACTGCCAGACCCGGGAGCAGGTCGTGAACATCCCGTCGATGGAAGTCGGGCCGCAGCCGGCGTTCATGGCCAGCCCGATTAAGGTGACCGTCGGCGGCGCCGTCGTTTTCATTCTGGATGTGCATGAATTCACACGTTTTTGATTTGGAAAGGCTGAGCGGCATGACCCACGCCAAGCGTGTGGCGCGGTCGCTATGGCAACCCGAGTCAGGCATCCAATCGATCTTGTTTTTTGGCCAAGAAGGCGCCGAACTTCAACAGCTTGCCAACGCCGTAGCCATGGGTTGGCTCTGCAAAGCACCGTTGGCCGAAGGCGCATGCGGCGAGTGCGCTTCGTGCCGAGCCATGCGTGATGGCCAGCATGTGGACCTTTTGCGGGTTTCGCCCCGTGGGCAGGGCAACTTTATCCGGGTGCAGGACATCTCGGGCGGCGGCGACCAGGAGACCATCCCACTCCAGTCTTTCGTGAGGACCCGGCCGCTGATGGCGCGGCACAAAGTTGTGTTGATGGAGCAAGTCGACCGCCTCCACGACCGGGCAGCCAATGCCCTCCTGAAGACTCTGGAAGAGCCCGAACCGCATGTGCGCCTCGTGCTCATCACGCATTACCCCAGCAAGGTGCTGCGCACAATCATGTCTCGATGCTCGTGCATCGCTTGCAGCACCGAGGTCGATCCCGATTCGGCGCTTGGACCTGATTTGCGCGCCCGGGTTCGCGCCGTTTTTGATGAAGCAGCCGCGCTAGCGCCCCACGGGGGTCTGCGGCTAAGTGAAAAAGTGCGAGCCCTGGCTGAAAGCTACGCCAAAAGCAAGGACGTCCCCATCCGCCAGGCACAAGGCGTGCTTTTGCAGGAATTTGGGCAGTGGTTGCTGCACGAACTGCCGCATGCACCGCATGCGGTTGAACGCGCGGTGCTCGTCCATCGTCTTATTCAGGGCAACGCCAACGGCGCGACGCAGCTGGACGCGTTATTTACTTGGTTCTTGCAGGATTGCGCGCAAGAACTACATCAAAAGGAACTCTCGGCATGAAGAAGGGCGTATCGAAGGAGGAAAGAAAGCCCATGCTTCGAGCGATTGCCGAAATCAAGTTTGGATCTGCGCAAGCCGACCCGAAAGAATTTGAGAGATACATGTTGGAGTCTCAGCGCAAAGTGTATGCGTTAGCACTTCGGCTATCCGGCAACAGCAGCGACGCCGAGGACCTGACACAAGAGGCCTACATCCGCGCCTTTCGGTTCTTCCACCGGTACGACGCCAACCAGTCGTTCAGCAGCTGGATGTATCGCATTGTGACCAACGTTCACATTGATGCGGTCCGGCGAAAAGGAAAGCTGAAGTGGTCGAGCCTCGACCAACCAGCTGCCAACCAAGTTTCGTGGGATGTTCCCGACGAGACCAATGTGCCCGACCGTGAGTTGATGCACGAAACGGTGGACGAGGCGCTTCAAATGGGCCTCAGCCGAATGACCCCCGAATTCCGAACTGCGGTAGTTTTGGCCGATGTTGAAGGTATGGCCTATGAAGAGATTGCGGAGACCATGAACACTTCGGTGGGCACGGTTCGATCACGCATTCACCGCGGCCGCAAGCAACTGAGGAGTTTCCTCACACGCCATTTTCCCGATCGCTATGGATTGGGAGAGGATGTTTTGTCATGAATTGCCGTACTGCCCAATCCCAACTCTCGGCCTTTGCCGACGGTGAACTGACCGGTGCACAAATGATGCGCCTGAACCATCACCTCTCCGAATGCCCGACTTGCCAGTCCGAGCTCGATATGGTGCTGGAAGTGAAGTTTGCTCTGGCGTCGCTGCAGGTCGTGGCGCCAAGGCCCGAGCTGAAGGATCGACTGCTGAGCGCTATCGAAGCTGAACAGGCCAGGAAGACTGTCCGCGTGCATCCAGCCGCATCCTTTTTTGCGACTGCTGCCGCTGCCGCAGCACTCGTTTTTGTCTTCCTGCAGGTTCAACGTACGCAGATCTCGGTGAACAGCTCTTCCGCTACACCGGGAGCTCAGCTCAATATCCCGCGTGATCAGGCCACGATGGTTGCGGACGATCCGTTCTCCACCTCTGCCCCCGTCTACCTTGCCAGTCAACGGGGTGAATGATCTCCTTGGTCCGCCCGATTCTCTTGTGCTTGGGTCTGCTTGCTGCCGCGAGCTACGCCCAAACCCCGTATGACCATCTGAAAAAGTCGATGGATGCCCGCGACTCGACCGCCGTGGTGCTCATCCAGTCGCAGCTCCCCTCCCTGCATGCAAAGGACGCAGTGGTGATGAAAGTGGAGTACAACGGGCTCGGTGGCTGGCGTCGCAGCGTGTTGCAGCCACTTCGTCTTCAGGGAACCAGTTCCATGTCAGACGGGAAATTCATGACCATGGTCATCCCGGGAGACAAAGCCGTTTTCAGAATGCCGGTGATGGACACTCAGTCGAGGGCAAGGCGAATTGAGCTGGTTCGACAGAATTTCAAGGCTATGCGCGACGGCTCGACCCCCATCGCCGGGCGAACTGCGCTGCGCTTCACGTTTTTCTCACGGTGGCGTGGCATTCCTGGGCGTCGAATCGCGCTGGATACCGAGACCCACTTCATGCTCCGTAGCGAAGTGCCGCAGCCCGGAAAGAAGCTTGTTCGCCTGCTGGATACGATGAACGCAGAGTTCTTCGCGAACCCACTGCCCACCCTCATCGACTTCGGCGTCCCGAGTGGATACAAGCTGCAAATGCAGGCAGCTCGGATCCGCGCGAACTCACTTCAGCTTGCTCGCAGGCATGTAAATTTTGATGTCGTGAGCCCCGAAAAGCTGCCTTTCGGTCTTGAGATCGAAAGCGTAGAAGTGATTTCTGGCGGATCGAAAGGCGTGCTTGCTATTCGGCTGACGGATGGTTTTAACAGCGTGGTGGTCTACCAATGGGCACCCACGACTCAGCCAACAATCGTGGGCGGCGAGAACCGAACGGCTGCCGGAGAGAACGAGCGGGCCAAATTCCTGGCGGCCGGAGACCTTGAGGTCACCGATCTTGCGAAAATCGTGGACGCCTTTGTGAAAGCGCCCGGGACTAAGCAGGACTGAGGAACTCTCCTTGCTAGTCCACCAGTTTAGCGATTTGTCAACTCAATTTCGACACATTTCAGACCAAAGAGAATCAACATACCATGAACGGAAACACTAAGCTGACAACCTTCGTTCTCGCCAGCCTCATCGCTGGCGTTGCTATTGGCGGAGTCGGTGTGCAGCAGGCGATGAATGCTCGCGATGGCTCGGGCACCCTCACCAGCCGCAACGCTTTTCCTGCCATTCCTACGCAACTGCAAGCGCCGCGCCCTGCTCCGCAGACCGAATCGAGCCTTGCGACTCTTGCCGATTTGGATGCCCAATTCAGCGAGCTCGTAGCCGGAATTAGTCCCTCTGTTGTCCACATCCGCACTGATTCGGGCGAGCAAGGCTCGGGCGTCGTCTATCGCCGCGATGGTTGGATCATCACGAATGACCACGTGGTCAGCGGCGGCGGCGATGTAACCGTCGTGTTGCCCAGCGGGAAGGAGTATAAGGGCAAGGTCACCCGATCGCGCGATCGCCGAGAGGACATCGCGGTCATCAAGATCGACGCGGTTAACTTGACGCCTGCACCGCTTGCCGATAGCCGGGATGTGCGGCCAGGGCAATACGCCATTGCAGTCGGCGCACCGTTCGGGCTGGAAAACACCGTCACCATCGGCCACGTCAGTGCTCTTGGGCGCACCAATGCGGCAGGAACCCCCGGCGATTGGCGCAGCTACGAGAACATGATCCAAACCGACGCCGCGATCAACCCGGGCAACTCGGGTGGTCCGCTCCTGAATATTCGTGGCCAAGTCATTGGCATCAATACCGCGATCTATTCCGGCATGTCGGTTCTTGGTGGGGCGCAGGGCAACGTCGGCATCGGTTTCGCCATTCCCGCAAGCCAATCCAAGCTTATTGCCGATCTCTTGATCGAAAAAGGCGGCCTGGAGCGCGGCTACCTTGGCGTGGCGATGGAAGCGCTGAGACCGTTCGAGCTGGATGAACTTGGTTTGCGCGGCGGAGTACGCATCGCCGATATCCCAACCGAAGTTGCATCCCCGGCCGGTACTGCCGGACTGAAGAAAGGTGACATTATCACGCGAGTTGGGCGCACCATCATCAATAACCCGCAGGACGTGACTAACGCGATGCTGGCGAACGGACCGGGAACCAGAACGCAGATTGAATACCTGCGCGGCGGACAGCGACGCACAGCCGATGTGAAAGTGATTGCTGCACCGCAGAGTGTTTCGGCTCGTATGGAACCCCGGGCACCACGCAACCAAATGCGACCCGATTTCCCCGGCCAAGAAATGCCAGACAGCGAAGAATGGCTGCGGAACCCGGACCAGATGCTGCCTCCAGGATGGCGTCAACGCCCCGAAGCCCCCACTGAAAGAGTGATCCCAGGCGGGCCCGCCAAACTGGGCGTGCTGAGCAGCGACATTTCGGACGATCTCCGCGAGAAGTACAACATCCCGGCTGATGTAAGGGGTGCCATGCTGGTCGAGATTCAAAAGGGTTCGGCTGCGGAAAGGGCAGGGTTCAAGCCCGGCGACGTTATCACCGAACTGGACGGCCAAAAGGTGACTTCGGCCGAGGAACTGACGAAAGTGGTGGCCACCATACGAGTCGGCGAGCGACCGATGATCACGCGGGTGCGCTTTGGGCCCGGTTCGCGAATGCAGAGCACGTTCGCTATCCAGTTCTAACTTTAGTAGAAACTAAGACCGCCCTCAGTGCGCAAGCGCTCTGGGCGGTTTGCATTGAAAACAGGTGCCAAGAACTTCCACGCGAACCTCGCCGGCGTGGAAACGATCCTGGACGGCACCCTCCACCGCAAGCTGCATGCCGGTGTCGGGCGGCTCAATCTCCTCGACACGGCCGCAGCGCTGGCAAATGGCGTGCGCCACCAGGCCATCGGAGTGGTCCTCTTGATTGCAGGCCATGTAGCCATCCACAACGCCGATGTGGTGCACCAAATGCGACTCTGTGAGGGTGGAAAGGGTGCGATACACGCTCACCACGTCCATTCGGCCCCCCAATGACAGTACTTTTGCGTGAATTTGCTGTGCAGTGAGCGCAACAGCCGATTCGGCCAGTACGCGGATCACTTGGAGCCTCGGCATCGTCATGCGAAAGCCCTGATCACGCATGCGATCGATGGCTCGAGCTTCAAATTCTGAAGAATTGGTGCGATTTTCCATTCAAACTTGCATCAGAAAGCGATGCCAAAAGGCACGTTCCACCGTCATTGTATACGACGGAGGCAGTGAAGTCGTACGATTCTCGGGGAATCCCGCTTGACAACCCAGATTCGTTAGGTAACATCGCGTCGTTGAAAGAAACGGTAAACCGAACCTGGGGAGCCGTCAACAATCTCAAAACGGAGGGAAGGATGAAGTTCTATAACCTAAAGACTCGATCCCACGTTGAAGTCGCTGACAGCAACGTGAAGAAGAAGAAGATGTTCCGACAAACCAAGTTGGGTGAGCAAGTGCGCTATGCGCTGGTCGCCGACCACGACGGGATGAAGCTGTATAAGTTCGTTAACGAAGCTACTTACAGTTCCACCAACGTTCCGGAAACGGACTGACTCTTTTAGGGTTCTCAAGATGTCGCGCACAGAGCCAGCTCTGGGCGCGATTTTCTGTTGGCCCAGCCGAATCAGTGAACCCAGCGGCACCCGGGCCGTTTGTACCCATATGCCTTTGCGAACGGATGAAGAACGTGTGGCCCATTTGCTGCGGCGCTTTGGGCTCGGAGCCAGCGAAGCTGAGATGGGGTTCTACGGCAAGAACGGCTGGCGTGGCGCGGTCGATCTGTTGCTGGACACCGAGCGAGACGAGGGCTTTCCATTCACTCTGCAAAACTTCGCGCTCGGCAACCAAAACATCGTTAACCTCCGTTCGGTGCAAATCGCCTGGATGAGCCGCCTGGTCATCACGCGCACACCCCTGCGCGAGAAGCTGACCCTGTTCTGGCACGATCACTTTGCCACCAGCGGCCAAAAAGTCACTGCGGGCCCTGTCATGGCGCGTCACATCGAGTACCTGCGCCAAGGTGGGCTGGGTTCATTCAAAGACCTGGTCATGACGGTCAGCAAAGACCCGGCGATGGTGTTTTGGCTCGACAACCAACTCAACAAGCTCGGCAAACCGAACGAGAACTTCGCCCGTGAGCTCTTCGAGCTCTTCACGCTTGGCGTTGGGCACTACACCGAAAAGGATGTGCAGGAATCGGCACGGGCATTCAGCGGCTGGGGATACAAGGCTGGCCAACGCCGAACTGAAAACGAGCCACGCATCAATTCGAGCTTCCACTTTGAAGAAAGCCTGCACGATGACGGCGACAAGACCATCCTGGGCCGAACCGGGCCCTGGACGGGCGAAGATGTGGTGGAAATGGCATGCAGCCACCCACAAACGGCTAAACACATCACCAAGAAGCTCTGGGAGTGGTTTGTATATCCATCGCCGAGCGACGAAGTCGTCAGTAAGTTCGCCAAGATTTTCAAGGATTCCGGGCTCAATATCGGCGTCCTCCTGCGCGCCATCATGACCAGCGAGGAGTTCTATTCCGAGCGCGCGGAGCTGAAGCTTTACAAGAACCCGGTTGAATTCACCGTCGCTACGCTTCGACAGCTGGGAATCGGTTCGCTCATGCGGGACCAAATTGCCGCCGCTGAGGAAAGCGACGATGCTGGGCGTCGCAGGGGCCTCGCACCCGCCGCAGCCGCCAACACGATCTGTAACTCCATGGGAATGGAACTCCTCT